>JANNMP010000032.1:0-4360 GCA_031398015.1 Burkholderiaceae bacterium | reverse complement strand
CCACCTGCAGCCGCTTGGCCGCCGGGGCCTTGGCAAAGCTGCCACCGGCACTGGCATCCAGCGCAGCGATGCCGTCCTGCAGTTGCTTGGCGGTGCCGGCATCGGCGCTGGCCTTGGCGTCAAGGTCCTTGGCCAGCAGCGCGTACACGGCATCGGGCAGCTTCTTGTGCGGGAACAGTGTGCGGCCAAAGGCCATCAGCGCCTGGCCTTGCGCCTTGCTCAGCGTCTTCAGCTCGACCGCCCACACGGTGGACGGCGCCAGCGTGGCCAGCACCGAGCCAGCCGCCAGCGTGCCCATCAGGATGCCCGAGCCTTTCAAGAACGCACGCCGGGCCAGCGGCAGGTGGCGCTGGCTGGGCACCTCGCCTGACTCTTCTTGGCAACTGGCGTCAGCGCTGGGCGTGGCCAAGGTGATTGGGATGGTGCGCATGGGGTGTCTCCTGGAAGCGCCTGGCGTCGTGTCAGCCCGGCATGAAATCCAGTTTTGCACCCCACGCCCACGCCTGGGTGATAGCGGGTTACCTACGCGGGAAAGCCCGATGCCGCTGGCACTCGGCGCTGCGCGCCGCCTGCGGGTTCAACCCAGGTGGATGCTGAGTTGGCGCACGCCTTGCGCCAGCAATGCACGCAATGCCACCGCGTCGGCCCACACACCGGGTTGGCGGTAGCGGTTGTGGCCGCTCTGCAGTGCCAGCGGCTGGCCGTCCAGTGCCACTGACAGCGGGCCGTGGCCGCGTGGACCCACGTGGTAGTGCACCTGCACGCTGTGGCCATACAGCGGCAACTGCACCACCAGGCCGTCCAGCGCCGGCGGCAGCACCGGGTCAATGCCCAGCCGGTGCTGCTGCTGGTTGAGCCCCAGCAGGCACTGCCACACCAGCCGGTAGGCAATGCCGGCGCCGCTGCTGTAGACACGCCAGCCGCCTTCCAGCGCCACCTGGCCGCTGTCGATGCGCGCGTGCTGCTGCCAGGCTTCGTCACGGTCGGCGAACGCCGCGTCGGAGCTGGAGAAGTAGCAATTGCGCTGGCGCGGCGCAGCCTGCGGCACCAAGGCCTGCTGGCCGATCGGGTTGACCAGGCGCAGCGCGTGCAGCAGTGCATCGCCCCGCCCCAGCCGGGCCAGCGCCTCGGCCCAGCGCAGGTGGGCATGGGTGTAGACCAGGCCGATCTCGCGGCCGAAGAAGCTGGCGCTTTCACCACGCTGGAACAGTGCCATCGTGCCGCCGGTGTAGCGCAGCGGCCGGTCAAACAGGCGCAGGCCGTCGGGGCCCATCAGCTCGGCTTCGATCAAGTCGGCATGCGCGGCCGCCTGTTCGGGCGTGAACAGCTCATCGACGATGGCATGCACCATCGCCAGCGCGCTGCAGCGGATGCCGGTGCGCTGGTCTTGTGGGTGCAGCAGCAAGCTGGTGACCGCGCCGTTGTCGAACGATGCATAGCCGGTGAGCACGCCATCAACCAGCAGCAAGCGCTGAAAGTCCGCCGCCACGGCTGTGGCCTGGGCTGAGAAGGCCGCCGCTTCAGCCACCAGGCCCAGGTGCTGCCAGGCCGCTGCCATGGCGCGCAGCATGCGGTGGTGCAGCGTCACGGTCCAGGCGCTGCACAGGTGCGCACGCATCGCCGGGTCAGCCGGTTGCAAGGCGTCGTTCCAGTCGCCATGGCCATAGGCGGCCAGGTGGGTGCCGGCGATGGTGCGGCGCTGCACCACGGCCAGCGCCCGGTGCACATGCACACGCAGTGGCCAAGGCTCGGTGTCGCCGTGGAAGGGCAGCGGCGCATCCAGCAGGCTGGCATCGCCGCTTGCAGCCAAGTGGTCAGCCAGCGCCACCAGCGGCCAGAAGACGATGTCGCCGTGGGAATCACCGGCACGCACATCGGCATCACGGGCATGGAACATGAACCACTGCGGCCAGTCGCCATCCGGGTTCTGGGCGCTGAAGACGCGGCACAGCAGGTCGCGCAGCGCGTCATGGCGGCCCAGGGCCAGCAGCAGCTCGGCGGGGCCCTGGCAAACGTCACGCGTGCCCCAGCCACCGCCAGAGAACTGCTCCAGCCCACGTGGCACCAGGTAGTGCACCAGGGCGTTGTGCGCCAGCCAGGGCAGCCATTCGGCCAACTCGCCCAGGCCCTGCGCGGCCGGGCCGCTGCCGGGCAGGCGCCATTGCAGCGGCGCGGGCTGTGCGCCGCCGCCCAGCACGGGCGGTGCGTCGGCGGCCGGCTGCAGCAGGCTGCAATGCAACTGCAAGTCAAACAGCGACACGGCATCGGTGCGCAGGCACAGCCAGGGCAGGCCGCGGCTGCGGCCGTCACTGAACAAGGCGGCGTCGTCCAACGCGACCAGGCTGCTGCCGTCGCAGTGCGCTTGCAGCGTGAAGCCGCCGTCGCCCAGGCGCTGGGCCAGCGCACTGCCGGGCGCTGGCCGGCAGTGCAGTTGCAGGCTGGGGGCGGTGGCTGCGACAGCGGCATTGGGGGCATCGGGGGCATTGGCCACCTGCTGCCACGCAGTGGGCGCCGCGCTCAGGCCGTCGTCATGGGCGTCGGCATGGTTGAAGGCCAGGTGGTGGCAGACCAGCAATGCCAGCGCCGGGCCGTCCAGCACCTGCAGCCGCAGGCTGACGGCCGGCGTGCTGGCCGATGCATGCACGTCCACACGCAGCGTGCTGCGCGCGTGCCGGTAGACCCAGCTGGCGCCAGCGGGCTCAACGCGCCAGGCCGACGGCATGTCCAGCAACTGCCAGCCGCTGCCCGCATCCACAAACACCCGCAGGCCCAGCGCGCGGAACAGCCCGAGGTAGCCGCGCTGGGTGGACAGGATGCGGTTGGCGCTGGCATGGCCCTGGGTCAGGCTGGAATGGAAGACGCCGGCCAGCCACAGCGTGCTGGCCACCGCGGTTTCGTCGGGTGTCCAGTGGCTGCCGCTGCGCAGCACATGGCCATGCGGGCGCAGCACCTGCAGCGCATGCGCCTGGGTGACGACGTGGGCCGTGCCTTGCACCGCATCGTGCTGGAAGAAGCTCAACACGCGGCCGCTGGCATCGCTGTCCAGCGCCCGCCAGCCGCCGCCGAACCAGGCCTGCAGCGCGCTGTGGTCGGGCTCATCGGACGGCCACAGCGGCGCGCTGGCGAACAGGTTGTGCGGGTCGTCGGCCACGGCGCTGTGCGATGACGGTGGTGGCGGCGGCTGCGCCTCGGCCAAGGCCAGCACACGCGGCAGGCGGTCCAGGTCGGCGGCGCTGCTGGCGGCGGGGTGGTCGGCCTCCAGCCAGCCGAAGAAGCCACGCTGGGCCACCGCACCCGGGCCCAGGTCGAACGCCGATTCCTGCAGCGCCACCAGTGCATGTTCGTGCTGCAGCCGGGTGTTGGGCAGCGGCCCGTGCAGCGGGCCGGCCGCGCCATTGGCAAGCGCAGCGCGGCCCAGCAGTTGCAGCAGGTCGGTGGCAAAACGCTCGGCATGGCCCAGGCTGCCGCTCAGCAGCCAGGGCACGCGGCCAGCCACCGGCGCGTTTTGCCGCGTGGCCAGCAGCGTGCCGTGCCGGGACTGCCACAGCGGCTGGTGGTCCAGGTACTGGCTGACGTAGGCCTCGTTCAGCCGCAGCGCAGCCCAGGGTGCCAGCGCCACATCCTGCAGGTAGACCAGGTCCACCCGGCAGCTGGTGCTGCCGGTGTTGTGCAAATGCACGTGCCAGAACCAGGCGCAGGTATCGGCACCGGTGTCGGTGTCGTTGGCCAGCACCAGTTCCACCCGGTAGGCCAGGCCCATCCAGTGGCCCTGCTGCCAGACCCGGCTGCCAGCGCTGTGCTGGCGCCCTGGCGCATTCGGGCCCAGCAGCGCCACCGGCAGGCAGCGGCCATCGGCCGTGTGCAGGCGCAGCCACAGGTTGGCAGGGCCGGACTCCAGCGCACTGGCCGGGAACAGGTTGATGCACAGGCCGCCGTGCTGCAGCGAGGTCAGAGCGCCATGGGCCTGCAGCACGGCCTGCAGCCGGCCGTCGGGCGTTGACAGCAAACGCGCAAGGGCGGCTGGGGCAGCAATGGGCATGGGGATGCGCGAATGGCTCGTGCGGAGCGGCGGCAATCCGGCGCAATGTAATCGATTACAACGCTGTGCTGGTTCAGGGCTTGTGCGGGCTGTGCAACGGGCTGGCCGAGGCCGACAGTGGCGCTGTTCATGCCCTGCCCGGCCGGCACGTTTCAACCGTAGCTGACCATGCCCGACCATGCCCGCCATTCCCAGCGACCAGCCCGCCACAGCCACAAGAACCGCCTTTCCGCCCGGCTTCGTCTGGGGCGCGGCCACCTCGGCCTACCAGATCGAGGGCGCGCCGCTGGCCGATGGCGCGGGCATCAGCAACTGGCACCG
>JANNMP010000011.1:0-6404 GCA_031398015.1 Burkholderiaceae bacterium | reverse complement strand
TTGGCGATTCTGGCCAGTCAGGCCTTCGTCAGGCCCCGTGCCTAAGGTATGGGCCGCAGGCGAAGACACTGCTTCAAGCCACAACATCTGGAGACAAGCATGAGCACAGACGGCCCCACGCTGCTGAAAACCTACCACCCGTCGGCCGCGTCAGCAGCCGGCGCCCATGTGCAGGGCATGGCCGCCTACCAGGCGCTGGTGGATGAGGCCGAGGCCGACTACACCGGCTACTGGGCCCGCCAGGCGCGCGAGATGCTGGGCTGGAAGACCCCGTTCACCCAGGTGCTGGACGACAGCCAGGCGCCGTTCTTCCAATGGTTTGCCGACGGCACGCTGAACGCCAGCTGGAACTGCCTGGACCGCCAGGTCGCGCGTGGCCTGGGCGACAAGACGGCCATCATCTTCGAGTCCGACAGCGGTGAGGTCAGCCGCACCAGCTACAGCCAGTTGCTGGCGCGCACCTGCCAGATCGCCAACGGCCTGAAGAGCCTGGGTGTGCAAAAGGGTGACCGGGTCATCATCTACATCAGCATGTCGGTCGATGGTGTGGCGGCCATGCAGGCCTGCGCACGCATTGGCGCCACCCACTCGGTGGTGTTTGGCGGTTTCAGCGCGCAAAGCCTGCGTGACCGCATTGAAGACACCGGCGCGGTGCTGGTGATCACCGCCGACCACCAGGTGCGCGGCGGCAAGCAGCTGCCGCTGAAGGCCATCGTCGATGACGCGCTGGCACTCGGCGGCTGTGGCTCGGTGCGCAATGTGCTGGTGGTCAAGCGCAGTGGCGCCGATGTCAACATGGCCGCTGGCCGCGACCTTTGGCTGGCCGACGTTGCCGACCGGCAGCCCAGCACCTGTGAGCCCGAATGGGTGGGCGCCGAGCACCCGCTGTTCTTGCTGTACACCAGCGGCTCCACCGGCAAGCCCAAGGGCGTGCAACATTCCACCGGCGGCTACCTGCTGCATGCCGCGCTGACCACCAAGCTCACGTTTGATCTCAAGCCTGATGACGTGTTCTGGTGCACTGCCGACATCGGCTGGGTGACCGGCCACACCTACATCGCCTACGGCCCGCTGGCGCTCGGCGGCACCCAGGTGATGTTTGAAGGTGTGCCCACCTTCCCCGACGCCGGCCGCTTCTGGAAGATGATCCAGGACCACCAGGTCAGCATCTTCTACACCGCGCCCACGGCCATCCGCTCGTTGATCAAGGCCGCTGAAGCCAACGCGGCGGTGCACCCGGCGCGCTACCAGCTGGGCAGCCTGCGCATCCTGGGCAGCGTGGGCGAGCCGATCAACCCCGCCGCCTGGGAGTGGTACCACCAGCATGTGGGTGGCGGCCGCTGCCCGATCGTCGACACCTTCTGGCAGACCGAGACCGGCGGCCACATGATCACGCCGCTGCCCGGCGCCACGCCGCTGGTGCCGGGCTCGTGCACGCTGCCCTTCCCCGGCATCATGGCGGCGGTGGTCGACGAAACCGGCAAAGACGTGCCCAACGGCCAGGGCGGCATCCTGGTGGTCAAGAAGCCCTGGCCCAGCATGATCCGCACCATCTGGGGCGACCCCGAGCGCTTCAAGAAAAGCTACTACCCCGACGATTTCAAGGGCCAGTACTACCTGGCGGGCGACGGCGCCATCCGCGACGCCAAGACCGGCTACTTCACCATCACCGGGCGCATCGATGACGTGCTCAACGTCAGCGGCCACCGCATGGGCACGATGGAGATCGAATCGGCCCTGGTCAGCTGCACCGAGCTGGTGGCCGAGGCTGCGGTGGTGGGCCGGCCAGACGACACCACCGGCGAGGCGATCTGCGCGTTTGTGGTGCTCAAGCGGGCGCGGCCCACGGGTGATGAAGCCAAAGCCATCGCCAAGCAACTGCGGGACTGGGTGGGCAAAGAGATCGGCCCGATCGCCAAGCCCAAGGACATCCGCTTTGGCGACAACCTGCCCAAGACCCGCAGCGGCAAGATCATGCGGCGCTTGCTGCGGTCACTGGCCAAGGGCGAGGCAATCACGCAGGACACCAGCACGCTGGAGAACCCGGCGATCCTGGAGCAGTTGGGCGAAGCCAACTGATGCGACCGTGAAATCCGCCGTCATTCCCCAAATCCGTGTCACACCGGATGTTCGTGCCGAGTTGGACGCCGTGCTTCGCGCTGGCGAAACACTGTCGCAGTTTGTCGAGGCCTCGGTGCGCAACGCGGTGGCCTTTCGCCGCGTCCAGACCGACTTCCACGCCCGTGGCCAAGCTGGCTGGGAGCATCACCAGGCCACGGGCCAGTCCATCAGCGCCGACGACATGCTGGACAAGCTGCAAGCCAAGCTGCAAGCCAGGCGCAAGCAGTTGGGCGGATGACGTTTGACGTCCGCTTCAGCGCGGCGGCTGAAGAGGATTTGCTGCGTCTGTTCGACTTCCTGCTCGATCGCGCAGAAGCGCTCGAAGACCTCGATCTGGCGCAGGGCGCCATCAACGCCGTGCGCGCCGCCTCGCACAACCAATTGGCCACCACGCCGTACAGCTTCCGCAAGGCCGGCAATGGCCCGACCCGGCGGGAATTGATCATCCCGTTCGGCGCCACCGGATACGTCGCGCTGTCCGAGATCGCCGGCCCGACCAGCGTTGTTGTGCTGGCAGTGCGCCACCAGCGCGAAGAGGACTTCCACTGAGCCGGGTGAGCCGGCCCGCGTCGATCAGCCGCAGCCGCCGTCGGCGCGCTTGCTGTGGGGCCCAGCGCGGCGCAGTTTCAACGGCGCCAGCCCGCCGACCAGCAGCAACCAAGCAGCGGGCTCGGGCACGGCAGTCACGCTGAAGCTCAAGTCGTCGATGCCGAGGCCATGGTCGGCGCCCACGTCATTTCGCTCGATCCAACGCAGCCAGAGTGTTTCTCCTGCCGCCCAGGTCAACACCTGCGTGCCGCCGACCCCGGCCACTCGGCCAATGCCGTTGCCGTCGATGCCGCCAAGCCCGGGCGCGCCGGTCAGCGGCGACGACCAATCGAACGAACCACCTGGTGCCACCCAGTCGGCGACTGCGGCAAAGCTGTTGCCCAGGCCGAAGTTCAGCACCATCTGCTGCGCAGGCGCATTGCTGTAGCGCCACTGCTCGCCACTGAACGACAGCGTGAAGCTGTCGATCGTTCCGCCAGTGTTGTTGGTGAACGCCACCGCGATGTCACCGGCCACGCTGCCGGCTGGCGGTGATCCGAAGTCGCTGTTGTCGGCACCAATGGCGCCAAGCGCGCGATCACTGCTGCCACCAGCACCGTGGCTGTTGAAGCTGCCGATATCCTGGTTGCCGATTTCGGCGCGGTATGTGGGTGGCGGGCCCAACGTGCTGGTGAACAGGCTCCAGCCTGGCAGAGTGCCGTCGTTCACCCAAGCCGCAGTTGTGATCGATGAGCCGCCGTTGGCGGCCAGCGAGTTGAAGTCTTGGGTGTAGACAAAGCCATTGGCGGGCACCGAGATGGCAGCGCTGGCTTGCCAGCTCAATAGGGTGAGTGAGCCCGCTGCCCAGCGTCTTGTCTTCAATTTCTGCTTCCGATTGCTTTCGAATGTTGTTGCAGCGCCGGTGATGTGCTGCCGGGATGGCTGGATGGGCTGCCGCAATCATTTGCCCCGTCGAGCCTGTGCAAAAACCCCGACAAAGCGATGCTGCCCAGCCAAGCATGCGTCGCTCATTCGGGTTAACACCCCCGCACGACTTCGGGGTGGCCCGGTGAATCCCTAGCCCTTGGCCGACGGCAGCATGAAACCGAGCTGCCGCTCATGCCTTAGCGCCAGCAACAACACCTCCTTCGCACCGTGCGCGTATAGCAGCAAATAGCGGTTCAGCACCAGTTCACGCAGTTCCGGCATGGCCAATGCCTCGGCCAACTGCCGCGCCTGCTCGGCCTGGAAGCGGCCCCAGTCGGTCTGCGCGTCCAGCAGCCGCGCCGGGCGGCCGCTGGTCGGCGCAAAGTGCAGCAGGGCGCGTGCTTTGCGCAACTCGGCCTGCAGGCTCTGAAAGCGTGCGGCTGCAGTGTGCGGGTCGTGCGCCACCATCGACGCACGGGCCAAGTCAAGGCAAACCAGAAAGTGCGGCACCGCCCGCACTCTGGCGTTGACCGGCAGGGTCACGGCGCGGCGCCGCCGCCCAGCGCGTCGTCGAGTTCCGCATCTGCCACAAACTCGCTGGCCAATGCCTGGCGCAATCCGGTGATGGCATCCGCAGCCAGCACCAGCCTGGCATGTTCCTCCTCCAGCGCGTGGTAATGGTCGAGCCGCCGCGCATCGATGAGCGCAACGTAGCTGGCGCCGTTCTTGGTCAGCAGCTTTTCGGCGCCATTGCCCACCACGTCTTCGGCCAGCTCAGTCAGGCGGGCGCGAGCTTCGCTGATCGGGACGATGTCGGAAGATTGCATTGCCATGGACTCACCGTTAACGAATTTGTTAATGATGACAAAGCTTAGCATGTGCTGACGCGCAATCCGCCAGCCGCTGCAGCGCCCATTGCAGCGCCCGCGCGTCGCTGCTGGCGCGGGGCCGGCCATGCCCAGCTGCGCAAACGCCAACGCCCGCTGCGCATCCAGCCGGCCAGGCCGGTTTCGTCCAGCAAGGCATTCACGGGCTCCAGCTTGAAGTGTGTCACCAGGCCGGCGGCGTCGAACAGCAGGCCCATCCAGGCGTCGTCATGGGCCCAGCCGTCGCAGAACACGGTGCGCCCGCCCAGGTCGTCATTCAGCCGTTGCGCCACCTCAAAACAAAGCCCGCGCGCAGGCGGGCCTTGGGGGCAATGTGCGTCAGCTCAGCTCACTTGATCGACAGCACCCAGGTGGCCAGTTGCTTGGCTTCGGCGGCGCTGACCTGCGGGTTGGCCGGCATGGGGATGGCGCCCCAGTTGCCCTTGCCGGGCACGCTGCCCTTCTGGATGCGCTCGGCCAGTTCGGTGACGGCGTCTTTCTGGCCGGTGTACTTGGCCGCCACCTCTTTGTAGGACGGGCCGACCAGCTTTTTGTCAGTGGCGTGGCAGGCCATGCAGCTCTTTTTCTGCGCCAGATCTTGGCTGGCCGCAGCCGGGCCGGCCAGGCCAGCGGCCAGGGCAGCGGCAACAAGGGCAAATGACATGTTCATGGAGACCTTTCGATGGGCAGCCAGCCCGGCGGGCTGCACTACAGTGTGGACAATGAATTTTAGCCGCCGGTGGTTGACAGGGTGCTGTCGATGCCGGGGCTGGCCAAGGGGTGCAGCGCATGTGGCTGGTGGTGTCGGGCTTGGTGCTGGTGGGGCTGAAGCTGTTCGGCCCCGGCTTCTTTGCGGCCCTGTCGTGGTGGCTGGTGCTGTCGCCGTTTGCGCTGGCCGCAGTGTGGTGGAAGCTGGCAGACGCGACCGGCTACACCCAGCGCAAAGCCATGGAGCGTGAAGACCAGCGCGCCGCCAAGCGCCGCGAAGCGCAGTTTGAATCACTGGGCATGCGCGCGCCGCCGTCAGCCGGCGGCAAGGGCAAGCCTGAGCGGCCACCGCGAAGCGATTCTTGACGTTCTGCAGCGCCGCCTGACGTTCTGCAGCAGCGGCTGACTTCCCCCCACGCCGGTCAGAACTTGTCGAGCACCGCGCCGGTGCTGGCGCTGCTGGCGTGGTGCGCAAACTTGGCCAGCACACCGCGGGTGTAGCGCGGCGCCGGTTGCTGCCACAAGGCTCTGCGGCGTGCCAGTTCGGCATCGTCCACGTTCAGTTGCAGCAGCAGGCGGTGGGCGTCGATGGTGATGGTGTCGCCCTCTTGCACCAGCGCGATGTTGCCGCCAGCCGCGGCCTCAGGCGCCACATGGCCCACCACCATGCCCCAGGTGCCACCGCTGAAGCGGCCGTCGGTGACCAGACCCACGCTCTCGCCCAGGCCCTGGCCGATCAGCGCGCCGGTGGGCGCCAGCATTTCGGGCATGCCAGGGCCGCCCTTGGGGCCCAGGTAGCGCAGCACCATCACGTCGCCGGCCACGATCTTCTTGGCCATGATGGCGGCCAGCGCCGATTGCTCATCGTCGAACACCCGCGCCGGGCCGGTCATCACCGGGTTTTTCAGGCCGGTGATCTTGGCCACGCAGCCTTCGGGCGACAGGTTGCCGCGCAAGATGGCCAAGTGGCCCTGGGCGTAGATCGGGTTGCTCACCGGGCGGATCACTTGTTGGTCAGCCCGCAGATCGGGCACGTCGGCCAGGTTCTGCGCCAGCGTCTTGCCGGTGATGGTCATGCAGTCACCGTGCAGCAGGCCGTGCTTGAGCAGCTCTTTCATCACCGCCGGAATGCCGCCGGCGCGGTGCAGGTCGATGGCCAGGTACTTGCCGCTGGGCTTCAGGTCGCACAGCACCGGCACCTTGCGGCGCACACGCTCGAAATCGTCGATGGTCCACTCGACGCCTGCCGCGTGC
>JANNMP010000001.1:0-18232 GCA_031398015.1 Burkholderiaceae bacterium | reverse complement strand
GCATGATGCCCAGCGGGCCACCGGTGAGCACCGCGCGCTCGTAGTCCAGCCCGCTCATCAGCACCCGCGCGCCGCCGCCCAGCTGGCCCAGCACGTGTTGCGCCGGCACCTCGACGTTGTGGAACACCAGCTCACCGGTGTGGCTGCCACGCATGCCCAGCTTGTCGAGCTTTTGCGCCACGCTGAAACCGGGCATGCCTTTTTCGATGATGAAGGCAGTGACACCACGCGCACCAAGCTCGGGCTCGGTCTTGGCATAGACCACCAGCACATCGGCGTCGGGGCCGTTGGTGATCCACATCTTGCTGCCGTTGAGCAGGTACACACCGCCCTTGTCCTCGGCGCGCAGCTTCATGCTGATGACATCGCTGCCGGCGCCGGGCTCGCTCATGGCCAGCGCGCCCACATGCTCACCACTGACCAGTTTGGGCAGGTATTTGGCGCGCTGCGCATCGCTGCCGTTGCGCTTGAGCTGGTTGACGCACAGGTTGCTGTGCGCGCCGTAGCTCAGGCCCACGCTGGCGCTGGCGCGGCTGATTTCCTCCATCGCCACCATGTGCGCCAAATAGCCCATGTTGGCGCCGCCGTATTGCTCGGGCACGGTGATGCCCAGCACACCCAGTTCACCCAGCTTGCGCCACAGGTCCATCGGGAACTGGTCGGCACGGTCGATCTCGGCCGCGCGGGGGGCAATTTCAGCGGCGGCAAACGCCGCCACCGCGTCGCGCAGCGCGTCGATGTCTTCGCCAAGCTGGAAGTCGAGGCCGGGCAATTGGCTCATGGCTGTCTCCGTGTGCAGGATGCGAGCCAATGTAGCCCAGGCGCGCCACGCAGCCCCCGCAGATGGAAAAACGGCGGTGGGCTGCAACCAGCCCACCGCCGCATTCTCATCTGGCTTGCTGGCAAGCAACGGGTGCTTGCCGCGCCATGTCCGCCCTGACTCGCCGTGTTGACAGCCGATGTGCACAGTTTGCACGCCACACCGCGCCGCTGTATCTCCCCCAGAAGGTGGAGAGGCCTGCCACGTCATTCAATCCAATGACGGCAGCACTTGGTCGCGCAGCGCACCACGGCGTTGTTCAAAGTCGGGCAGCACCGAGCGCACCACGTCCCAGAACGCCGGGCTGTGGTTCATCTCACGCAGGTGCGCCAGCTCATGGGTGACGACGTAGTCGATCACCGGCAATGCAAAGTGGATCAGCCGCCAGTTCAGCCGCACCGCGCCGCTGGCGCTGGCGCTGCCCCAGCGGGTGGCGGCCGAGCTGAGCGACAAGCGCTGCACCCGCACGCCCAGCCGGGCGGCAAAGTGGGCGCAGCGCTCGTCGAACACGCGCCTGGCCTGGCGCTGCAGCCAGCTTTGCACCGCGTCGCGGATCTGCGCCTGGCTGGCCGTTTGCGGCAGGCCCAGGTGCAGGGTGAGGCGCGGCACGCCGGGCAGCGCCTGGGCGTCGCTGTTGAGCTGGGCGCCGGTGACGCGTGCATCGAGCAGCACGATCACCGTCTCGCCCAGAAAGGGCAGGCTGGTGCCGTCCTGCCACACCACCTGGGCGGCCTGCAGGCGGCTGGCGCGTTCTTGCTGCTCATGCAGTTTGCGCAGGATCCATGCCGCCTTGGCCTGCAGCGCCTGCTCCACCTCGGCCAGCGCCACCCAGCGCGGCGCGCTGACGCTCAAGCCCTCGGTGCCGACCACAAAGCCGATGCTGCGTCGGCGTGCGCGGCGGAATTCATAGCCCACCGCATGGCCGGCCAAGCTGACGCTGCGCTGGGCGCGCGGGTGCTGAAAGTGCGGCACGGCTGGCGGCGGTGCGGCGGGTGGCAGCGCGGGCGGTGGCGGCGCGGTGGCGCTGCCTGGCCGGGGCGGTGTTGTCGGCACCCCGGCCGGCACCCCGGCCGGCACCCTGGCCGTCACTCCAGCCGGCACGGGATCGAACAGCGACAGCTGCTGGTCTTGATCGGGGCGGGCGGGTCTGGGCATCGGCGCCGATCCTACGGCGCCGCAACGCTGGGCACGGCCACCACGCCCGGGTAGGCCTCGGGGTCCAGGCGGCGCATTTCGGCTTCGATCCAGGCCTGCACTTGCAGCATCAGCTCGTCGTGGCGGCGGCCGGCCACCGGGATCGGCTGGCCGATCGACACCTCGATCAGCCCCGGGCGCAGCAGCCAGCTCTTGCGCGGCCAGCAGCGCGCCGATGTGACGGCCACCGGCACGATGGGGGTGCCGGTGGCCACCGCCAGGCGCGTTGCACCGGTCTTGTACTCACCTTGGCGGCCACGCGGGATGCGCGTGCCCTCGGGGAACATGATCACCCAATTGCCCTGGGCCATCAGGCGCTTGCCCTGCTCCAGCACCTTGGCCCAGGCCTCGGTGCGGCGGCTGCGGTCGATGTGGATCATGTCCATGCGGGCGATGGCCCAGCCGAAGAACGGAATCCACAGCAGCTCTCGCTTGAACACATAGGCCAGCGGGTGCGGCATGATCGCCGGGAAGGCGAAGGTCTCCCAGGTGCTCTGGTGCTTGGGCGCCAGGATCACCGCCGCCGTGCTGTCGGCAGCGCTGGGCAGGTTGTCCAGCCCGTGCACGCGGTAATGCACACCGCAGATCACCTTGGCGCCCCAGATCGTGGCCTTCAACCAGCCCGCACACAGCCAGTACATCGGCGCGCCGCGCACGAAGGCCGAGAACACCACCGCCACCAGCGCCCAGGGCACCAGGGTGACCAGCAGCCACAGGATGAACAGCGCCGAGCGCAAGTAGAGCATGGGCATGGCCATGGGCATGGGCAGGCGCATCGCGGTCAGGCGCTGCTGCGGCTGAGCAGGTGCTCGGCAAATGCCGGCAGGTCGTCATGCACCCGGGTGCCGGGGACCTGGGCGGCGAGTTGCTGCACCTCGTCGGCGCCCAGCACAGCGGCGCGGCCGCTCAGCACCAGGTGGGGCTCGCAGCCGGCGGCGGCGGCGGCCTGCAGGTCACGCAGGGTGTCGGCCACCATCGGCACATGCTTCAAGTCAATGCCGTAACGCTTGCCGATGTCACGCATCAGACCGGGCAGGGGTTTGCGGCAATCGCAGGCATCTTCAGCGGTGTGGGGGCAGAAGAACACCGCGTCGATGCGGCCGCCCACTGCCATCAGGCTTTTGAACATGTGGGCATGCACCGCGTTGACCGATGCCATGTCGATCATGCCGCGGCCGATGCCGGACTGGTTGGTGGCCACCACCGCATGCCAGCCGGCATGGTTCAGGCGCGCCACGGCCTCCAGCGCACCGGGGATCGGGTACCACTCGTCGGGCGCCTTGACATGGTCGTCGCGAAAGTCGTTCAAGATGCCGTCGCGGCCCAGGATCACCAGCTTGACGACATGTTGCATGGTCTGGCCCCTGTCAGATCAACTGGCCAGGCGGGCCAGGTCGGCCACCCGGTTCATGGCCGCATGCAGGCCCGCCAGCAGCGCCAGCCGGTTGCGGCGCAGCGCCGGGTCGTCGGCATTGACCATCACCGCATCGAAGAAACCATCGACTGGTGCCTTCAGCGCTGCCAGCGCCTGCAGCGACGCGGCATGGTCACCGGCCGCGAACAACTGCTCGGCCACCGGCGCCAGCCGCGCCAGCGCGGCGTGCAGCGCGGCTTCGGCCGGCTCGGCCAGCAGCGCCGGGTCGACTGCTCCAGCCACGCCGGCATCGCTTTTCTTCAGGATGTTGGCCACCCGCTTGTTGGCCGCTGCCAGCGCGGCGGCCTCGGGCAGCGCGGCAAAGGCGCGCACCGCCGCCAGCCGCTTGGGGATGTCGCCCCACTGCGGCGGGTGCAACGCGACGACGGCATCGACCTCTTGCGCGCTGTGGCCTTGCTCTCGCAGCCAGCCCACCAGCCGCTCATACACAAAGTGCAGCAACTCATCACGCGCGCCAGTGTGGCTGAGCACGCCGTCGCCAAACGTGGTGAAGCCGGCATCCACCATGGCCGGCAGCGCCAGCGGCAAGTTCTTCTCGACCAGGATGCGGATGACGCCCAGCGCATGGCGGCGCAGCGCAAACGGGTCTTTGTCGCCGCTGGGCAACTGGCCGATGCCGAACAGCCCGACCAGGGTCTCCAGCTTGTCAGCCAGCGCCAGCACCGTGCCGGTGTGGTTGCGTGGCAGTGCATCGCCGGCAAAACGCGGCTTGTAGTGGTCTTCGATGGCGATGGCCACACCGTCGCGCAGGCCCTCGTGGCGGGCGTAGTACGCGCCCATCGTGCCCTGCAGCTCAGGGAACTCGCCCACCATGTCGGTCAGCAGGTCGGCCTTGGCCAGGCGGGCGGCCTGCTGCACCTTGCTGTCGAGCACCGCAAATTCGTCTTTGGCGTCGACCGTGAACGGCAGCGTGGCGGCGCTCAGCTGGTTGACGATGGCGTGGCCGATGGCGCGCACCCGCTCGGCCCGCTCAGCCTGGCTGCCCAGCTTGCCGTGGTAGACCACCTTGGCCAGGCTGGGCACGCGGGACTCCAGCGTCTTCTTGCGGTCCTGGTCGAAAAAGAACTTGGCGTCGGCCAGGCGTGGGCGCACCACCCGTTCATTGCCCTGCACCACGGCACTGGCGTCTGCCGGGCGGATGTTGCTGACGACCAGGAAGCGGTGGTCGAGCTTTCCGTCCTTGCCAGATGACACATCCAGCAGCGGAAAGTACTTCTGGTTGGCCTTCATCGTCAGGATCAGGCACTCGCTGGGCACGGCCAGAAACTGCGGATCGAACTGGCACAGCAGCACGTTGGGCCGCTCGACCAGGCCGGTGACTTCGTCGAGCAGGGCATCGTCATGCACCGGCTGGAGGCCGGGGCCGGCGCTGGCTGCCACGGCGGCCAGTTGGCGGGCAATGTCGGCGCGGCGCTCGGCAAAGCTGGCAATCACTGCGCCTTGTTCGGCCAGTTGTGCGGCGTAGCTGTCGGCGTCGGTCAGCCGCAGCACTTTGACAGCGGCTTCAAAGCGGTGGCCCTGGGTGCTGCGGCCGGCCTGCAGGCCCAGCGCGGTGACGGGCACCACATCAGCGCCATGCAGCGCCACCAGGCCATGCGCCGGGCGCACAAAGTGCACCGTCTGCCAGCCGTCGGCCAGTTGGTAGGCCATCAGCTTGGGGATGGGCAGCTTGGCCAGGGTCTCGGCCAGCGCCAACTGCAGGCCGTCGGCCAGCGTGGCGCCGCTCTGGGTGCTGTCGAGAAACAGGGCCTCGGCCTTGCCGTCGGGTGCACGGTGCAGGCCGGGTACGTCCTGCGCACCGGCGCCGAGCGTGGCCAGCTTCTTCAGCAGCGCTGGCGTGGGCTTGCCGTCGGCGGCAAGCGCCACGGCCACCGGCATCAGCTTGTGGCGCACGGCGCGGTCAGCGGCCTTGGTGGCCACGTTGCTGATGTGGGCCGCCAGCCGGCGCGGCGTGGCGTAGGGCGTGACCACCGAGGCCGCAGCCGCCAAGCCCTGGGCCTGCAATGCCGCAGCCAGGCCGCTGGCAAACGCTGCACCCAGCGCCTTCAAGGCTTTGGGCGGCAGTTCTTCGACAAACAGTTCAACCAACAGGCTTTGCACAGCGGTGGTCATCGCGTCAGGCCGCTTTCTTCAGCGCTGACTTCTGCAGCGCCTGTTGGGCGAGCACATCATCGGCCCAGGCCTTTGGCGCCATCGGAAAGCCCAGCCGCGCCCGGCTGTCGAGATAACTCTGCGCCACCGCGCGTGCCAGGTTGCGGATGCGGCCGATGTAAGCGGCGCGCTCGGTGACGCTGATCGCGCCGCGTGCATCGAGCAGGTTGAAGCTGTGGCCGGCCTTGAGCAATTGTTCATAGGCCGGCAGCGCCAACTGCGCACCCATCAGGTGCTTGGATTGCCGCTCATGCGCGGCAAACGCCTGCAGCAGAAAGTCGACATCGCTGTGCTCGAAGTTGTAGGCGCTTTGCTCCTGCTCGTTCTGCAGGTACACGTCGCCATAGGTCAGCTTGTCTGTCCATTGCAGGTCGTAGACGTTGTCCACGCCCTGCAAATACATCGCCAGCCGTTCCAGGCCGTAGGTGATCTCGCCGGTGATCGGCTTGCAGTCGATGCCGCCCACTTGCTGGAAGTAGGTGAACTGGGTCACTTCCATGCCGTTGCACCAGACCTCCCAGCCCAGGCCCCAGCAGCCCAGCGTGGGGTTTTCCCAATCGTCTTCGACAAAGCGGATGTCGTTGGCTTGCAGATCAAAACCCACAGCTTCCAGGCTGCCCAGGTACAGCTGCAGGATGTCGGGGGGCGCGGGCTTGAGCACCACCTGGTACTGGTAGTAGTGCTGCAGGCGGTTGGGGTTCTGGCCGTAGCGGCCGTCCTTGGGCCGGCGGCTGGGCTGCACGTAGGCGGCTTTCCACGGCTCAGGGCCCAGGGCGCGCAAGAAGGTGGCGGTGTGGCTGGTGCCGGCGCCCACTTCCATGTCATAGGGCTGCAGCAATGCACAGCCTTGGCCGGCCCAATAGTCTTGCAGGCGGAGGATCAATTGCTGGAAGGTGAGCATCGGTTCAGTGAGCGCTGCAGGCTTGGGGGGCACAGACTTTGAAGGAACGTCAGCGCTTGAGTTTAGCGGCCGCCCTGGTGGGCACCGGCCACAGCAGCCCCAGCGCCGCCAGTGCCCACAAGGGCCACAAGCCGGCGGCTGCGGCCCAGCGCGCAAACGGCGTCAGGCCCTCGCGCCCTTGCACGCTGGCTGTCAGCACACCGGTGGTGAAGGCCGGCAGCGCGGCAGTGACAACACCGCGGTGGTCGATCACCGCCGTGGCGCCGGTGTTGGTGGCGCGCAGCATCGGCCGCTGCAGCTCCAGGCTGCGCAGCCGTGAGATGCCCAGGTGCTGAGGGATGGCGATGGTGTTGCCGAACCAGCCGATGTTGCTGATGTTGGCCAGCACGGTGGGGGCGCTCAGCCGGTCGGCAAAGCGCCGCGCCAGCTCCTCACCAAACAAGTCTTCGTAGCAGATGTTGGGTGCCACGCGCGCGCCCAGCACGTTGAACGACGGCGGGTTTCGCGGCCCGCGGTTGAAGTCGCCCAGCGGGATGTTCATCAGCGTGGTGAACCAGCGAAAGCCGGTGGGAATGAACTCACCAAACGGCACCAGGTGGGTCTTGTCGTAGCGGTAGGCGCTGCCCGGCGCGGTGGTGTCGGCCGACAGGCCCAGCACTGAATTGGTGTAGCCGTCGGCATAACTGCCCAGCGGCACGCCCACCAGCGCCGCCGGCCCTCCCGGCCGGCCAAAGTGCTGCTGCAAGCCAGCCCAATAGCCCGGCGCCAGGTCGTTGAGCTGGTCGGGCAGCAGCGGCACTGCGGTTTCGGGGGTGACCACCAGGTCGGCACGGGCCGCTGTCAGCGCCTGCGCCACCCAGGCCAATGTGGCGGGCAGGCGGTCGGCGGCGAACTTCTCGTCCTGGGCCACATTGGTCTGCAACAGCGCCACCTGCAAGCTGCGGCCGGGGCGGGTGAACTCGGGCATGCCCGCGATTGCCAGCCAAGCAGCCGGCACCACAAACACTGCCAGCGCCACAGCCGGCCCCAGCTGCCACGGCCGCCACGCCCGCTGCCGCACAGCCCCGGCCAGCAGCGCCGCCGCCCAGGCCAGCACTGCGCCAATGCCGTACACGCCCAGCCAGGGCGCCAGCAGCACCAGCGGGCCGTCGATCTGGGTGTAGCCGCTGGCCGCCCAGGGGAAGCCGGTGAACAGCACCGCCCGCGCCAGCTCAGCCGCCAGCCAGGCAGCGGCAAAGCGGCTGGCGTCCAGCAGGGGCCGGCCGCTGTGCCGCTGCGCCACCCAGGCCATGGCGGCGGCCAGGTACAGCGCCAGCGCGGCGCACAGCAGCGCCACGGCCAACACCGCCAATGGCGCGGGCAAGCCGCCATAGCGGTGCAGGCTGATGAACAACCACCAGGTGGCTGCGCCCAGCCATGCCGTGCCGAAGGCCCAGCCCAGCAGCGCCGCCTGGCGTGGCGTGGCGCCCAACACGGCCCAGGCCAGCAGGCTGATTGCGGCCAGCGGCAGCGGCCACCACGCGGTGTGCACACAGGCCAGGCTTTGCAGCGCGCCGGCGGCGGCCACCGCCGCCAACTGCATTGGCATGGGCAGCGCCGGCCAGCGCCGGCCGGCTGCGCTCAATCGCGGCCCGCCGCGGGTCGGGCGCCCTGGCGGGCGACGCGGAACCAGCGCACCGCGCCGCCCCGGGTGATCATCACCTGGAACTGCAGGCCACCGGCCTCGGCCGCCTCGCCGCGCCGGGGCACATGGCCCAGCTCATGCGCGATCAGCCCGCCGATGGTGTCGAAATCCGCCTCGGGCAGGCTGGTGCTGAAAGCCTGGTTGACGGCGCTGATGTCGGTGTCGCCGGCCACCCGGTGGCTGCCGTCGGCCAGGGTGTAGATGCCGTTGTCGGCAGCGGTGTTGTCGACGTCGAACTCGTCTTCGATCTCACCGACGATTTCTTCGAGCACGTCTTCGATGGTGATCAGCCCGGCGGTGTTGCCAAACTCGTCGATGACCATCGCCAGGTGGTTGCGGTTGGCGCGGAAATCACGCAGCAGCTCGTTCAGGCCCTTGCTTTCGGGCACAAACACCGCCGGGCGCAGCAAGGTGCGCAGGCTCAGGTCGGGTGAGCGCTGCAGCTTGAGCAAATCCTTGGCCATCAGGATGCCGATGACGTTGTCACGCGCGCCTTCATAGGCCGGAAAGCGCGAATGGCCGGTGGTGATCACCGTGGCCAGCTGGGCGTCATACGGCGCGTCGATGTCGAGCAAATCCATGCGGGGCGCGGCCACCATCACGTCACCGGCGCTCATGTCGGCCATGCGCAGCACGCCTTCGAGCATCACCCGGCTTTCGGGCGCGATCAACTCACGCTGCTCGGCGTCGGCCAGCGTGGCCATCAGTTCGTCGGTGGAATCGGGCCCAGGCGACAGAAACTCAACCAGGCGGTCAAACAGGCCGCGTTTGTCGATCGGCTTGTCGCCGTGCCTGTCGGCGTGTTTGTCACCGTGCCTGTCACCGTGCCTGTCACCGTGCTTGTCACCGTGCTTGTCAACAAGCCTGTCGGCCGCAGGGGCCGTGGCGCGGTGCAGCGGCCGGCTCGATGGAGGTTCGGACACAGGTGGTGTCGAAGTGGGCAGGCGCCGAGGATAACCGATGGCCTGCGCGCCCAGCGGCGCGCAGGCGCTGTGTCAGCGCCGCCGCTTGGCCGGCGCCGACGCCGCGGGTGCGGGGGCCGGCGATGTGCGCCTTGCGGCAGGCGCAGGCGCCGGTGGCTGAATGGGCATCAGCGCCGCCTCGATGTTCTTGGTGCGCTCATCGGGCGACGGGTGCTGCCTCTCGTACGACACATCGGCCGCCGGCTGCTCGGTTGGCACGGCCAGGGCGGTGGCAAACGACTGCCAGGCCGTGCGCGGCTCGATGCCATGGCCGGCCAGCCATTTCAGCGCGCAGGTGTCGGACTCCAGCTCTTGCTCGCTGGAGTAGCTCTGCTGCGATGTGCGGGTGAACTCGAACACATCCTTGGCCAGGGTCAGCGAGCCCAGCATGTCACTGAACATGCCGAACGGGTTGGCGCCGGCGCCAGAGGGCTGCAGCTTGCCCAGCAGCTTGCGCGCCACCTGCCAGCCCTGGGCGCTGCTGACCAGCCGGTACTGCAGCTCCTTGATGGTGTGGCGCTTGTACAGATGCGCCAGTTCATGCGAGACCACCACATCGCGCAGGCTGTCGTTCTCGTCCATCAGCGACAGAAAGCGCGGTGACACCACCACGATGCCGCCCACCCGGGCAAAGGCGCCGTCGCGCAGCCCGTTGTCCAGCACCAGGCTGACCTTGCCGGGGAAGCCGTCGATCTTGCCGTGCACCTCGTCCAGGCGCGCGGCCAGCCGGGCCAGCGCCTTCTGCTGGGTGCGGCCACTGCGGCCGGCGGTGGTGTCGTCACCACTGCTGGACAGCGCCGCCCACAGCTTGCCCACCGAGGTTTCCAGCGGCGCGGGCACCCACACCGTGGTGTAGGCCAGGTACTTGAGCAAACGCCGGTCGCTGTCGCTCAGCTCACTGTGCGCCATGTCGGAGGCAACCAGCGCCTGCAGCCGCAGCTGGGCATTGGTGCCGCCGTACTCGGCCAGCTTCTCCCACACGTCAAAACGCTCTTGCACCTTGGTGCAGGCGCGGTCGACCTGCAACTCGTTCAGCGCTGCCTGGCTGGGCTGGATGTCGGCCATCCTGGCCATGGTGGATTTGTCGGGCGGCGTGGCAGTGCCGCCCGGCGCGCTGGCCGCGCCACTGAGCATGCTGCCCAGCAAGTTGGTGAACTGGGTGATGCCGGGTGCGGCCTGGGCCTGCACCGCCAACGGCAGCACGGCAGCCAGGCCCAGCAAGGCAGCGCAAAAATGGTGTTGCATGGTGCTTGAACTCCCTGTCAGCGCGCGGCCTGTGACACATCCCAATACAACTTGCTGTCGATCAGCACTTCAGCCCGGTCCAGCGCCATCTCGGGGCCGCTGGCTTTGGCCAGGTCAGACTCCACATCGGCCTGCATTCTTGAGGACAGCACTTCAAATTCACCAGCGGCCAGCTCGGTGCCGGCCGCGTCGCGCAGCACATAGGCATAGGCCGCGCCGGCCACCAAGAACCCGGCGGGCAGGGTGAGTGTGCCGCCCTGCACTGGCAGGCTGAGGCTGCCACTGGCGCCACGCTGGGCGCGCAGCTGCAGCTGGCCGGCCAGCGCGGTATCGGCCAGCTGAACCGGCAGCGCCGCCGCCGGCCGCAGGATGGTGCCGCAGGGCAGGCCGATGGCGCAGGGGCTGCCCACGCGCCGGCTGGCAGTGGCGTCGATGCCCTTGCCACCCACGCCGGCCACGCGCGCCTGGTCGCGGCTTTCGAGGCAGAGCGGGGAGTTCATGCATTTGGCTTGTTTCAGGCGCGGCTCGACTTGCGCAAATTCGGTGCCCTTGTGCTTGTCCGCCACTGCAAAACGCTCCAAACCACGGCCGCTTTGGAACAGCACGGTCAGCGCGGTGTCGCTGAGCAATTTGGCAGACAGGCACTTTTCGACCAGGCGTTGCGACTGCTGCACCTCCATCGGCTGGCCTGCCACATCGAGTTTGCAAGTGCCGATGCGGCAGACCACCATGCAGTCCACTGCCGGGGTCTGGGCATTTGCGGTGAGTGCCAACACCATTGGAACGATGGCTGCGACAAGGCTGAGCGACTTCAAGAAGTTCATGGGTGTCTCCAGGGCAGGGGCAAGGCGTGCAGATGCTGGGCCGCCCAACGGTAGGCGATGCCGAACATCAGCGCTGCAGCCAGCACTGCAGCCAGGGCCAGCATGCGCTGGCTGTCTGGCCAGCCAACCGGAAACTTGACAAGCACCCACGCCGCAGCAGCGGCCAAGCTGGCAGCCCACAGCCGTTGCATGTTTTCCTGCACCAGCTTGCCGAAATCGGACATCCCATGCGCCTTGTAAGGCGGTGGTGGGGGCGAGCCCTCGCCGCTTTGGACATGGGCCGCGTCTGGCGCATCATGGCCGCCCGATGCAGGGCTCAGTGCCTCGACAAAGATGTGCACGCTCAGGCCCAACAGAACCAACAAGGGCGGGTAGAACGGCTCACCGCCGAACAACTGCGGCGCGCTCCAGTAGCGCAGATAGATCAGCTGCACCAGCACCGACGCCAGCAGCGCCACAACAGCGGTGGCCACCTGGCGCCCCACAGGGTTCTCGCTGGCATCGATCCTGTGCACCGCAAACCACACCATCCAGGCGAAGACCAGTCCCAGCAACACGTCCACGGCCACCTTGCTTGCGAACTTGCCGGCCTTCTGCCGCCATGTGGGTGCCTGAAACTCAGGCAATGCGCGCTTCATCAGCGTCAGCGCCACGGCAGCATGCACCCAGGCGCCAGGAACTGGGGCGTCAGCCACGGGGATCCGGAACTGGTCTTCGGTGCTGCCGGGGTTGATGTTGAGCATGACCACCTCGGTCCAGTCAACGTTCTGCAGCGACTCCTTCAACTCACGGTAGGTGTCCTTGTCAGGGCGGTTCACCTCGGCCCTGATGTCAAAGATGCTGATCCGGGACATCGCGTCACCAAACTCGATCTTGTTGTACGCATAAGCGCGCAACACCCGCTCTGCGGCTTCTGGGTCGGCGAGCTCGTCGTCCAGGCTCACGCGCCTGTGTTTGTCATTTGCCGGGTGGTCGCTGACGGCATGCAGTGTGTCCACGCACAGGTCTGTGCCAGCCTGGCCTGGTGCAGCAGGTTGCACCTTGGGGCCTGAGGAGGCGGCCCAGACATGGGCAGCGCGCAAGCGGGCGTCGGCCATCACCTGGCCCAGGCCGGGGTAGAAGGCCGGCAGGTCGATCTGCACCTCGCCATCGGCAGCCCGGCCATTCGGAAACTCAAACACCAGGTCGCCAGGCACAAAGGTGAGCTGCGGCGATGCAAACGACACACAGCCATTTGCCGGTCCGGATTTGCCGGGTGCACAGCAGGCCTTGGAAATGAAGGCATCCCGTGCCATGCGCTCAGCAGACAAGCGCCGTGGATAGGTGATGGCCACCACTTCAGCCTGCCGCGCCAGTTTGCGCAGAACCGCGCGCATGGCGTCGTCAACCGGCAAGTCAGGGCGCTTCGCTTTTTGCGAATCGGCTGGCGCCGGCTTGGGCTGGGCTGCGGCAATCAGGTCGAGCAAGCCCGTGCGGCAGGTGTTCAGGCCGTCTTTGGCATTCGGTGCCCACGGGGTCGCATGGCGAGCGCTGGTCAACAAGCCATCGGCGCGCACGACGGTGCTGATGTCCACGTCGATGGCCAACACCGGCCGCGGCGGTGCTGGATCGCCCGGCTTGTCGGACAGGCCGCGCCTTTCCAAACTGTCATGCACGGCCAGCAACACGCAGGCCAGCTCCAGCCGCGGCGTGGGCGTGGTGCGGCCCAGGAAACGTGCGTGCGCGTCGGGTGTCAGCGACAAAACAGTGACCAGTGGCAGCGCAGCATTGGCGCCGCGCTTGCGGGAATCGTCATCGGCGGCGCGAACCGCCTGCTGGAACAGCGACTCCGGTCTGCCCAGCAACCCACCGAAGGCGCGTGAGACGACCTCATCCACCCAAATCGTCGCCGCAGATGTGGCGGCCACGGCCGGCCGCATGAAATCGGGTGTGTTCAGTGACAGCGCGGTGACCACCGTTGCCAGAAACAAGGTCACCGGCAGGTGGTGGCCAATGTGCTTCTCAAAGCGATCGCCTGGATGCTTTGCCCAAAGCGCCAGCGCGGCCAACGGCCAGCCGACAGACTCAACGGCCGCCCACCATCTCGAGCGCAGCCCCCGCACCCACTGCTTCACCAGCCACCCCCGAACCCTTGTTTGAACAAATGTTACAGCCCGCTGCCACAGCGTTGCAGGCCCTCACTGCACACACCATGCCACGCCGCCCAAGCGCCGGGCATCGTCCAAATCGGCGACTTGACAGCACCCGGCGCTTGCAACACAGTTCGCCGCCCCCAAGTCAGGGGGTTGGGTTGGCGGCCTGGCCCGCCCACATCACCCGTGTTCCGGAGCCCCCATGTCCCAAGGCCTGATCCCCGCCACCATCCTCACCGGCTTCCTCGGCGCAGGCAAAACCACCTTGCTCAAGCGCTTGCTGAGCGAAGCCCATGGCCAGAAGATCGCCGTGATCGAGAACGAATTCGGCGAAGAGAACATCGACAGCGACATCCTGGTGAGCGACACCAACGAGCAGATCATCCAGATGAGCAATGGCTGCGTCTGCTGCACCATCCGTGAAGACCTGCGCACCACGCTGAGTGACCTGGCGGCCAAGCGCCGCAAGGGTGAATTGCAGTTCGACCGCGTGGTGATCGAGACCACCGGCCTGGCCGACCCGGGCCCGGTGGCGCAAACCTTCTTCATGGACGACGAGATCGCCGAGAGTTATTTGCTCGATTCGATCCTGACCCTGGTGGATGCCAAACATGCCGACGGCCAGCTCGATGCGCGCCAGGAAGCCCGCCGCCAGATCGGCTTTGCCGACCAGATCTTCATCAGCAAGTCTGATCTGGTGGACGCTGGCACGGTGGACGCGCTGAAACACCGCATCAAGCACATGAACCCGCGCGCGCCGCAGCATGCGGTGCACTTCGGCGAGGTGCCGATCGCCAATGTGTTTGACCTCAAGGGCTTCAACCTCAATGCCAAGCTGGAGATCGACCCCGATTTCCTCACCGAGGACAGCCACGGCCATGGCCATGCGCATGACCATGACCACAGCCACGAAGGCCATGACCACGCCCCCGGCGAGGCCTGTGACCAAGCCGGCCACGGCCAAGCCCCGGCCCATCTGCACCACCACGCCCATGACGATGACGTGAAAAGCTTCGCGTTCAAGAGCGACCGCGCCTTCCACCCCGCCAAACTGGAGGACTTTCTCGGCTCGATCGTGCAGGTCTACGGCCCCAAGATGCTGCGCTACAAGGGTGTGCTGCACATGAAGGGCAGCGAGCGCAAGGTGGTGTTCCAGGGTGTGCACCAGCTGATGGGCAGCGACCTGGGCCCGAAGTGGCTGCCGGGCGAGAAGAAGCAGAGCAAGATGGTGTTCATCGGCATCGACCTGCCGCGTGACATCCTGTTGCAAGGCCTGGAAGGCTGCCTCGTTTAGGCCGCTGGCGCCGCCGTCAGCGTGGCTACAATCCGCGCGCCTCAAGCGACGCGGCAGATTCAACAGCCGTGGCGGACAACAGGTATAACGCCACCGCGAGGAGCCCCGAAGTGAGCAAAACCACGGCCAAAGTGCCCACCCCCAGCGCCGACAACAGCGCCGCCGCCGCCACTGCCACCGCAGCAGCGCCAAAGGCGGCCAGATCGGCGTCCAAGGCAGCCGTTGCCAGCAAATCCGCCGCCAAGCCGATGCCCGCACCGGCGCCTGCCACCAGCCGCTTTGCCGAGCGTTTTGCGCCGCCCCGGCCACCAGCGCGCGGCTACCCCGAGCCGGTGGACATCATCAAGACCGCGCACAAGGCCGACCCCAAGTTGGTCAACGCCTGGAAAAGCAAGGCCGGCAAGGACCTGACCGAGGCCGAACTGCAGGCCATGCCCGAATCCGAGTACATGAACGACAAACAGCTGGAGTTCTTCCGCAGCCGGCTGCAGGCCCTGAAAGACGACCTGCTGAGCAATGCCGGTGAAACCACCGAGCACCTGCGTGAAGACACCTCGATCGTGCCAGACCCGGCCGACCGCGCCACCATTGAAGAAGAGCACGCGCTGGAGCTGCGCACCCGCGACCGCGAGCGCAAGCTGCTGAAGAAGATTTCGCAGTCCATCGTGCGCATTGACGCCAGTGACTACGGCTTCTGCGACGAAACCGGTGAGCCCATCGGCCTGGGCCGGCTGCTGGCGCGGCCCACGGCCACGCTGTCGCTTGAAGCGCAGCAGCGGCGTGAACTCAAGCAGAAGATGTTTGGCGATTGAATTGCTGCCTGCCTGTCCCGCCTGCATGTCCTGCCTGCATGTCCCGCCTGATTCATCTGCCTGATCACGCCGGACCACACTGACCACCATGGCTGAACCGAAGGACGGCGAAAGCTTCTTCCGCAAAGTGGTGCGGTTTGTCGCCAACCCGGCCACCGAGTGGTCAGAAGCGGCCACGCGCCAGGACGACGGCCAGGAGCTGGAGAAGTCTGAGCTCAAAGCGATGGTCGAGCGCAAGCGGCGCAATGACTTCGTGCGCAAGCGTGAGCTCGACACGCTGCGCAAACTGCGCCGTGAAGGCCTGTCACCCGAGCAGCTGGCCGCGCTTGGCGGCTCGTCCAAGATCGATGACTCCGAGGTGCGGCTGTCTGACAGCGCGGCCAACGCGCGTCCAGACATCGGGGTGAAGGCCAAGATCGACGAGATCGAGCAACAGATGGTGGGCGAACAAGGCCCCAAAGACGTGCCGATGCGCCGCCAGTTGCCCACGCCGCGCCGCGCGCCGGTGGCGCCACAACATCCGTCTGACTTTTACAGCGCCCCCACCGAGCCGGTGGCGTTTGACAGCGGGCGTGCAAGGCTGCCGGGCCCAGCGCTGACGCCGGCGCCGCTGCACCCGTCACTGGACCATTTGCCGGCGCTGCCCAGCCCACCCGATGTGGGGCTGTCACCGCCCGCGCGCGCAGGCCATGCCGAGGGCGCCAGCGCACATGCCGGCCACCGTGGCGCCACCGATGCACCGCCGCAACGCCATGCGCCGGCCGGTGTCGTCAGCACCTGGGCGCCGCCGGCCAAGGCCGGCCGCCGGCAGGCCGGCGGCAGTGAGCCGCCGCCCGCCGCCGATGCGCGCAGCCCCGCCCGGCCATCGGCGGCCACCGCCTCTGCAGGCCCGGCAGCCGGCCAGGGCCTGCCACGCAGCGACAGCGGTTTCGACCCCAACAGCCGCTTTGCCGTCGAGGTCAACGAGGTGGTGCATGACCCCGAGCTGGACGAGGCGGTGATTGCCTTTGCCAATGCCGATTTCAACCAGTGTGAGCAGGCGCTGGTCAGCCTGTGCAAGCCGCACGCCGCACGCCATGGCCATGCCGAGACCTGGCTGGTGCTGTTTGACCTGTACCGCGCCACCGGCCAGCAGCAGAAGTTCGAAAGCCTGTCGCTGGAGTACGCCAACCACTTTGACCGCTCGTCGCCGCAGTGGTATTCACTGCCGCGCCGGGTGGCCGATGCGGCGGCCGAAGAGCGGCCCGACACCCGTGGCGTGAAGGGCGACATCGGCTGGGTGAGCCCGCCGGTGCTGGACGTCGACGCGGTGGGCAAGCTGCGCTCGACCACGCTGCAGCTGCCGCTGCCCTGGGTGCTGGACTGGTCGGTGCTGCAGGCGGTGGAGGTGGAGGCCGCGTCGCACCTGAACCTGCTGTTTCGCCAATGGGCGCCGCAGCCCATCGACATGCGCTGGATCGCCGCTGAGCGCCTGCTGACCGCACTGCAAGACGCCGCGCCCACCGGCGTGCGCGATGCCGACCCGGCGTTCTGGATGGTGCGCCTGGAGGCACTGCGCCTGTGCAACCGGCCCGACCAGTTCGACGAAACCGCCATCGACTACTGCGTCACCTACGAGGTGTCGCCGCCGTCCTGGGAGCGCGCCCGCTGCCAGGTGCGCGCCAGCAACGCCACCCATGCCACCACCGTGCCGCCGATGTCGATGGTCAGCGAGGTGTCGTCCAGCTTCCTTGAATCGGGCCTGCTCGATGACGGCCGCGCCGGCCGGCCGGTGGCCACGGTGGAGCTGTCGGGCCAGCTGGCTGGCGACATCGGCTCCATCCTGCACCAGCTTGACCGCAAGCTGGGCACGGCCACCCTGGTGCATGTGTCGTGCGCGCGGCTGATCCGGGTCGACTTCATCGCCGCCGGTGATCTGCTGAACTGGGTGCTGGCCAAGCAGACCGAGAACCGCGGCATCACCTTCATCGACGCCCACCGCCTGGTGGCGCTGTTCTTCGGCGCCATGGGCATCAATGAGCACTCCCGCGTGCAGGTGCCGCGGGATTGATGCTGCCCGGCGGCCCGCGCCGCCTCCTCCGATCGGACCCCCATGGACGCCTTCCACGGCACCACCATCCTGAGCGTGCGCCGCCAGACCCCGCAGGGCTGGCAAGTGGCGCTGGGCGGCGACGGCCAGGTGACGCTGGGCACCATCATCGTCAAGGCCAGCGCGCGCAAGGTGCGCAAGCTGCACCGCGACACCGTGCTGGCCGGTTTTGCCGGCGCCACGGCCGATGCCTTCACGCTGTTCGAGCGCTTCGAGGCCAAGCTGGAAAAGCACCAGGGCCACTTGGTGCGTTCGGCCATCGAGCTGACCAAGGACTGGCGCACCGACCGCGTGCTGCGCCGGCTGGAGGCGATGCTGGCGGTGGCCGACCGCGAGGCCAGCCTGATCATCACCGGCAACGGCGACGTGCTCGAGCCCGAGCTGGGAATCGTGTCGATCGGCTCGGGCGGGGCTTATGCGCAATCGGCCGCGCGGGCGCTGCTGCAGCACACCACGCTGGGCGCGGCAGAGATCGTCAAACAGTCGTTGGTGATTGCCGGCGACCTGTGCATCTATACCAGCCAGAACCACACCATTGAGGTGCTCGAGTGACACGGTTTGAATCGAAGCGGCGGGCCGAGCGCCGGGCCGCCCCAAGCCGGCCCGCATCCCCTCGGGGGATCGGCCGACGTACCCGTCGGACGAGGGGCTGACATGTCCATGACCCCGCAGGAAATCGTCTCTGAGCT
>JANNMP010000248.1:0-8392 GCA_031398015.1 Burkholderiaceae bacterium | reverse complement strand
GCCGTACACCTGCAGCTTGACATCGTCACGCTCGTGGATCTCGATCCCATGCGTGTAGGCCTCCCCGGTGAACTGCACCATTTTGATCGGCGGGTGGTCGAGTCGCGGCACGTGGCTTCCACGAGGCATGGCGATCCAGACCTGCCACGGCAATTGAGTGGTCAGCCCGTGAAATTGCAGCGCGCTCAGCAGGCAGATCACCGCCTGCGGCACCCTGCGGGCCACCGTCACCAGGCCTTCATGCTCGGAACTGCTTGCGTCCGGCAGGCGGTACAGGCCGCGTGCCGCCCGTTCCAGCTGACCGCTCGCCGTCATGCGCGTCAGTACGACGCGCGGTATGCCCGCACCGGCCAGGTCGCCGGCGCGCAGCCAGCCGTTCTTGCGGACGAGCTGCAGCACTCTCTCGGTGTGGGTCGCAGGTGCATGCATGACAGGAGGGCCGTCATCAGTTTGGTTTGATCACAGTATGTTCCAAATATTCGTCGATCGCAAATAACAGACGAAACTAAGGTCAACAAGCCGGTATCTCCGCCCCCGTGCGCCAGCCAGCGGGGTGCTCCGATCCGATGCCGTCAGTCGTCAGGCCAGTTCAGCGGGTCTTCCCTTGCCACGACCCGGAGCGCGGGCTTCGAAGGCCTGTCGAGTTGACGCGTGAAATCGTCGAAGCGGACTTGGTCGAAGTGCCGCTGGGCACACAGGCGCACGAGCTCTCGCTCGATCTCCACGCGCCCGCCCACCACCAGGCGCATGCGCTGCACCAGGTCGGCGGCGTCTCGTTCGTCAGGTTGCTTCCCCATGGTGCTTATCGTCGCCAGGATTCCGCGACGGTGCAAGGCTCAAGATCTTCGGCCAGAAATCGGAGCCGGTGCCGCGCCTGCTCCAGAGCAATTCGACAAATGCGCATGGCGTGGTCAGCTCCGCTTGGGGAATGGACGCACGACGTCCTCGGTCCGAACCTGACCGAGCCTCAGATCGACCTGGCTCTGCAGTCGCCCGCGCACCAGCCAACGGGCCACGACGATGATGGGCGCGTAGAGAACTGCCAAGGGCACCGCCACCACGAGGACGAGTGGCGAAGTGAAGGCCGCAAGCATCAGCCCGCCGAAGGACATGAACACCGGCCAGATCACGTCGCGGCTCTGCAGCACGGGCATCGGATCAGCACAGGTGAAGTTCACGCAGGCGCCCGTGGCCATGTTGACCATGCCCGCGGGCCGATCGTCGGCCAGCACAAACGCCACTGAGTGCCCAGATCTGGCCGGCATGACGCGGCTGGCCACCGTCACCTTGACTTCGCTGCTGGACCGCTCGCTGATCCACACCTCCCAGCGCTCCTGCGCCGGGTCGGGCTCATTGAGGCGTGGCCATTGGTTCATGTAGCGCTTGGCCTCAATGACGCGACCGCTGCCTACCTGGCGCAATCGGCGCGGGCGTTCTACGACGCCCATGGCTACGAGAACACGGAGCAGGAAGCGCAGTTCCTGAGCTACCGCGAGTTCGTCGAAACCTTGCGCGTGCCAGCCGGTCGCGAGGTCGGCTTCAACGCGTTCAGCGGCTGGTTCGATCGCCACCGCGCCGCTGCCCGGGCGTTGGGCGACATCGACGCCCACGCGCTGTTCGAGGAGTTCCGCAGTGTCATCGGCGCGCCGCCGGCCGGTCCGCTCAGCCTGCCGGAATACATTACCCTCGGCCCCCGCCAGAGCCTGCTGCCGGCGAGTGCGCGAGAAGCGGCCCATACCCTGTTCGGCCGCTATCGGCAGTGGCTCGCTGAAACCGCCCAGTTCGACCTCAACCTGGTGGCGCACGACTGGCGCCCGCTGGCCGAGCCGACCTACGACTTCATCGTCATTGACGAAGTGCAGGACCTCACTGGCGTCCAGCTGGCGTTGGTGCTGGCCTGCCTGAAGGCGCCGGGCCAGTTCCTGCTGTGCGGCGACTCCAATCAGATCGGTCGCCCCAACTACTTCTCCTGGGCGGCGGTCAAGAAGCTGTTCTGGCACGGCCTGGCCGGCGCTTCGGCGCAGCAGCAGCCGCTGCATGTGTTGCAGGCTAATTTCCGCAATACGCAGGCGGTAACGTCTCTGCCCAATACGCTGCTGAAGATCAAGCAGGCCCGCTTCGGCTCGATCGATCGGGAGAGCAATTTCCTGGTGACGAGTACGTCCGGCGAGGCCGGCGAAGTCCAGCTCATTGCCGTGCGCGAGAGCGCGCTCCGGCAGATCGACGCGACGACCCGCGCATCGGCGCGGCACGCGGTGATCGTGCTGCGCGACGAAGACAAGGCCGCTGCGCGCGCGCAATTGCGTACGCCGTTGATCTTCTCGATCCACGAGGCCAAGGGCCTGGAGTATCCGCACGTCGTGCTGCTGGGCCTGGTATCGGGGCAGCGCGCGGCCTATGCCGAGGTCTGCGACGGCGTTACGGCGCAGGACCTGCGGCGCGTCGAACTCGAGTACCGCCGCGCCCGGGACAAGGACGACAAGTCGCTGGAACTCTACAAGTTCTACGTCAACGCTCTGTACGTGGCGATGACCCGCGCCGCGCAGAGCCTGACCCTGGTCGAAAGCGACACCGGCCATCCGCTCTTCGTCCTGCTGGGCCTGAAGGCCGGATAGGCACGCAGCGGTACCGCACTGGCCTCGACCAGGGAGGAGTGGGCGCAGGAGGCGCGCAAACTCGAACTGCAGGGCAAGCAGGAGCAGGCCCTGGCGATCCGCGAGACCTTCCTGCAGGGCAAGCCCGTGCCCTGGACGCCCTGGAGCCGCAAACTGATCGAGGAAATCGCCCCCAAGGCGCTGGACCGCGGCAACCCCAGCGCCAAGCTCAAGCAGACACTGATGGACTACGCCCTGTGGCACGGTCAGCAGGGCTGGATCGAGCAGCTCGCGCGTGCGAGCTTCCAGCCCGCGCGGGCCCTGGCGCCGGACGGAGACTTCGGCTGGCTCGGCAGCGCCTCGATGCTCAAGCTGCAACTCGGCGATCAGGCGCAGCAGGAGAAGCTGGCCTGGCGTGCCGTGGCCGCCGTCCGCCAGCGTCATCTGCAGCCGTACGGCAGCAAGAATTTCAAAGACGTTCTGCGCCTGTGCGACGCACACACTGTCGACCACGCGACACCGGTGGGTGCCACGCCGTTGATGCTGGCCGCACGCGCCGGCAACGTCGCGCTCGTCGACTGGTGCACGCCCCGCTCTGCAGGATGGCTCGGTGGAACAGGCCCGCCGCGGGCGGTGACACGAGGTGGTTGCAGACACTGCTCGCGCCGCTCGATTCGCCGGCCAGCGTGACGCGGCCTGGATCACCGCCGAAGGCCGTGATGTTCTGTTGCACCCACTGCAAGGCGTAGCGCTGGTCGAGCATGCCGTACTGGCCGGAGGCCCCATCTGTGGCCTCGGCCGCCAGGCTGCCGTGTGCGAGGAGGCCGAGCGCTCCCAGGCGGTAGTTGACTGTCACGAGTGGCTGCCTCGGCCGCAAGCGTTGACATCGCATCTGCCGATGCGCAGCCTGTCTTCGCTGAGGCAACATGGCGAGCATGCCCGGCGAAGTTGCTGACCCCCGCATCGACCTGACGCAGCTGCCAACCGAGGCTGCTGCGCTGATCGCTCGGCTGCAGCAGCAGGTTCAGTCCCAGGCCCGCGAAATCGCCTGGCGCGATGCCAAGCTGGAGAAGGTCAACTTCGAACTCGCCCGCCTGAAGCGCTGGAAGTTCGGCGCCAAGACCGAGGCCATGACGGCCCAGCAGCGCGCCCTGTTCCAGGACACGCTGGCGGAGGACGAGGCCAGCCTGCGGGCGCAATTGGCCGAACTGCAGCGCGGCCTGCCTGAGGCGCCCAAGTCCCCGAAGGCACCGCCGCGCAAACCACGCCGCCAGGCGCTGCCCGAACACCTGGAGCGCGTGGAGCATCGCCACGAGCCTGAGGACACGAGCTGCCCGACGCTCGAGTGCGGCCGACCCATGCAGCGCATTGGCGAGGATGTCAGCGAGAAGCTGGACATCATCCCGGCCAAGTTCTTCGTGCACCGCCACATCTATGGCAAGTGGGCCTGCCGCTGCTGCCAAGTGTTGCACCAGGAGCCGGCCGAGCCGGACGTGGTGGATGGCGGCATCCCCGCCAGCGGGCTGGTGGCGCACACGCTGATCAGCCGCTTCGTGGACCACTTGCCGTACTACCGGCAAGAGCCGATCAACGCGCGCTCGGGCGTGCACACCCCGCGCTCGACACTGGCCACCTGGGGCGGCGCTGGCGGCGCCAAGCTTGAGCCCCTGTTCGAGGCGCATCGACGCTTCATCCTGGGCTGCCGGGTGCTGCATGCCGACGAGACGCCGGTGCCGCTGCTGGACCCCGGCGCAGGCAAGACGAAGAAGGCCTACGTCTGGGCCTGGGCGCGCAGCCTTCACGACGCGCATCCAGGCGTGATCTACGAGTTCTGCTTGGGCCGAGGATCGCAGTACCCGGTGGCCTTCCTCGCGGGTGAGGGACCACCGGGCCTCGAGCCGGCGTGGGACGGCACCTTGATCACGGACCAGTACGCCGGCTACAACGCCGGGCTGGACGCGAAGGTCTACCCGCAACGCAAGTCGGCGGTCTGTGCCGCGCATGCCAGGCGCTACTTCGAAGAGATCAGCCGCGGCGGCAGCAGTGCCAGCGCAGTGGCCACCGAGGCGATGCGGCGCTGGGCGCGGGTCTACCATGCCGAGGCGGCCTTCGCCGAGATGGATTGCGACAGTCGTCGACAGGCCCGCCAGCAGCTGAGCAAGCCGCTGTGGGATGAGTTCGAGGTGTGGCTGCAGCTGCAGCGCACGCAGGTGCTGGACGGCAGCAAGATCGCCCAGGCCATCGACTACAGCCTGAATGCCTGGAAGGCGCTGACGCTGCACATCGACGACGGCGCGGTGGCCATCGACAACAACCTCATAGAACGCCAGATCAAGCCGTGGAAGCTCGGCGCGAAGAACCGGCTGTTCGTGGGCAGCGAGTTGGCTGGTCAACGCGCGGCGGTGGTGATGAGCCTGGTGCAGTCGGCCAAGCTCAATGGTCTTGACCCGTGGGCCTACCTGCGTGACGTGCTGGCGCGCATCCACTCGCATCCCAGCCATCGGCTGGAGGAACTGCTGCCACATCGCTGGCGGTCGACCTGACGAAGATGGGCGTGATCACGCAGTCAGTGATGGTCCAGGCGGACATCGACGTCAACGGCATGGGCCCGGCGCAGAAGGTGCACTTGGCCGACGAAATCTTCGCCAGACAGCCCAACCTGCTGGCCTCCGTTCTGGCGCTGCCCCGCATGGGCGTTGGCATGGTGGAGTTGGAGGTGCCGCTGCACATCCTGTTCGTGACCTTCCAGGCAATGAAGCGCAGCGGCCATGCATGGCCGATCGTCTCGGAAGACCTGCAGGACCAATGCATGCAGCGAATGACGGCCCGCGCGCGCTTCAACGAAGGACTGCCGGACGAACCGGCGAAGCAGGTCGTCCAGCAGTTCTGCGATGAGCATCCCGAGCGCTACCTGCTCGCGTTCGTCTATGGATACCTCGGCGAGCACGACCTGCTGCGCGTGCGCACCGATGCCGAGAAGTACCTTCTGATGGCTGCGCTCAACCTTGCGGAATGCGTCACGTCCGTTGGAGCCGCGAAATCGGCGTGACGATCACGGGCACCGACCCGGGTCAAGGTGGAACGGCCAGACGCTCACGCCTCCCGCCCCTGGTCAAGACTCAATCGGCACGGGTGGTCAAAATTCGGTCGGCGCCAACACTGCTCGCCGGCTGCCAGAGCCAGCCCTGCAGCGCAATGACCAGCTTGGGCCGCAACGCCTGGGCATCGGCACCCAGGTGGTTGACGAAGCGCTGCGGCCAGTCCAGCGTGTCGTCGCCTACGGCCATCGGCGCCCGCACCGCGGCACTGCGGACGGGGCGGCCGCCATCGTCGACGCCGCCGCTCCACCAGCGCCGTGCTGGCCATCTGCATGACGCCGTTGAGGTTCAGCAACTGGACCGCCGGCTCCCAGGCCGAGACCGGCGTGGCGCTGACACGCCCGCCCGTCACGACCGTCAGGGCGCTGTCGTGCGGGCGCGGGATGCTGGCCTGAACGACGCGGAATGACCGAGAACAACCACTTCCATTCGATCGCCCGCATGAATCGCATTCACGCGGTGATCTTGGTCACTCCCGTCGTGAGCGCCGGGCTCACGTCCAGATACACGCGCAGCGAGGCGTTGGGATTCACGCTTTCTGCCGAACCGCCCAGGTGGTTGACGAACCGCTCCTTCCAGCTGCTGGTCGTGGTGGTGGAAGGTGCCGTCGTCGCAGTTCCCTCTCTGGCGATCGACGTCCAGTCGATGCTGGGAGATTCCTGCAAAGACCTCAGCGTCGTGGGCTGGCTGTCCGGGCTGGACCAGGTGGCCTGCTGTACGGTCTGGGTCGTCTTCGTCGCCTCGGTCGTCTTCAGCGAGGTCGTGGAACCCGCAGTCGCGACCGGACTTGCCTGCAGCGTGGCTTGGTTGTCCGGATGGGCCTGGTGATTGCCGCGCTGCACGTTGCCGGCAACGAACAGCACCACGGCGCCCTGCGGATTGCGGATCTCGATCTGCGCAAAGTCGCGGCTGCCCGGCTCGCCGGCGTCGGTGAACGTGAAGCGCACCGTGTAGCCCGACACGCCGTTGAACCGTCCCATCCCGGTGCCCACCAACGTGTCGAACGGCGCCCGCCGCGGCAGTGGATTCAGCGCCGGGTCGTCGTAGGTGTTGACCGAGGTCAGCGTCTCGAGATGGAAGCTGTTGCCCCCGAAGTTGACTTGCAGGCTGTGTGGGCCAAGGTTGATGCCGCTGTGGATCGTGAAGCCGTGCGTCACCCGCATGCCGGTTTCGGTGAAGATGCTGCCGCCGCCCGTCATGCGGCCTGCGGCCGGCGTCGGTGCCGACACGAGCATGTGGGCCACGTCGTCGTCGTGCACCACGGCGCCGGTGGACACGCTGGTGCCGCTGACGCGGGCGACGTTGACCTGCGCGCCCGTCGGTACCGCCTTGCTCAGCACGCCGGCCGAGGTGTAGAGCCAGGTCTCGCCGACGTCGAGCTGGTTGTCCCGGTCGGTGTCGCCGGTGTTGTACTGGCCGGTCTTCACCGCCACCGGCACGAAGTCGTCGGATGGGTCGTCGGTGGCCGCGTCGTCGACCAGCGCGATTTCTTTCAACGCCACGCTGCCGGTGTTGCGCACCTGGAAGGTGTAGGTCGGCACCGTCCCGTTGGTGAGGACGTAAGGCGCATCGGCACTGTTGGCGTCCTCCTGCGCCGTCGGGCTCTTGGGGTTGACGGCGTTGACCGACTTCACGATGTTGATTCCGGCGGTCGTGCCGAAGTAGTGGGCCTTGTCGACGTCGTCGTAGCGCACGCCGTCGGTGTCGACCGCGACCACCGTCACGGTGTTCATCTGCTGACCGGCAACGGCGCTGACGGGCGCACCCACCACGCCCGAAGACGTGAACAACCAGATCTCGCCCGGGCTCAGTCGGCCGTCGGCTTCGTTGTCGCCGCTGACGTAGGCCGGCATGAACCCGTCGCTGTCGCGCAGGTCGATCATGTCCAGCGTCTCGGTCGACAGGTTGCTGACCAGGTAGGTCCAGACGATGGGCGATCCCACCTGCAGGATCGGACCAGTCGGCAAGTCGGCGTCCTCGTAGCGCGTCGGCGACGTGGCGTGCACCGCGTTGACCGCCTTGCCGACGCGGATGGCGCCGGTCTGGCCGCGGTAGGTGGCCGAATCGGCCTCGGTGGCGGTGCGGCCGGTGCGGCTGTCGAGCCCGGTGGCGACCACGGTGTTGGTCTGCAGGCCCAGCTTGGCCAGGCTCAGAGCCGAGGTGTAGCGCCAGGTCTCGCCGACGTCGAGTTGGTTGTCTTTGTCGGTGTCGCCGACGTTGTAGCCCGCAGCCAGCACCGGCGCGGGCGTGAAGTCGTCGGCGGTGGTGCCGGGTGTCGCGGCATCGTCGCGCAGGGTGATCGTGGACAGCGCGCCGTTGCCGGTGTTGCGCACCAGGTAGCTGTAGGTGACCGGCGTGTCCAGGTTCAGCAGCACCGGCTGGGTCGGATCGTCGGCGTCCTCGGCAACCGTCGGCAACAACGCGCTGACCGGGTTGATCGCCTTCTCGACATCGATGCGGGCCAGGGCGCCGAAGATGTTCGCCGGGTCGTCGTCGCGCACGACCGCCCCCGTGCGCTGGTTGGTGCCGCTGGCCAGCGCGATGTTGGTGTGCGCCCCTTCGCCCACGGGTCGCGTCACCGAGAACAGCCAGGCCTCGCCCTTGTCGAGCAGGTTGTTCTTGTTGACGTCGCCGATGTTGTAGACCTTGCCCTGGTTCACCGAGGTCACCGCGGTCGGCGCGAAGTCGTCGGCCGGCCGG
>JANNMP010000587.1:0-13886 GCA_031398015.1 Burkholderiaceae bacterium | reverse complement strand
GGCCTGGTGTTCGTGCTGGCGCTGCTGTTCATCTTCCTGGTGCTGGCGGCGCAATTCGAAAGCTTCATCGACCCGTTTGTCATCCTGCTGGCGGTGCCGCTGTCGATGGTGGGCGCGCTGTGGGCGCTGAACCTGGCCGGTGGCACGCTGAACGTCTATTCGCAGATCGGCCTGATCACCCTGGTGGGGCTGATCAGCAAACACGGCATCCTGATCGTCGAATTCAGCAACCAGCTGCGCCAGCAGGGCAAGCCGCTGAACGAGGCGGTGCTGGATGCCGCCAGCCAGCGCCTGCGGCCGATCTTGATGACCACCGGCGCGATGGTGCTGGGGGCGTTGCCACTGGCCCTGGCCAGTGGCGCCGGCGCCGAGAGCCGCCAGCAGATCGGCTGGGTGATCGTGGGTGGCATGAGCCTGGGCACGCTGCTGACCATCTTCGTCGTGCCCACGGTCTACACCCTGCTGGCGCGGCGCCGGGTGCCCGGTGAGATCACCACGCCCGAGGCTTCAGACGTGGTGGCCGCTACACCAGCCCATTGAACGGGATCACGTCCACCAGATCGCCAGCGGCGACCTGGCCCTGGCCGTGGTGCAGCACCACCATGCCGTTGGCCTGGCTCATGCTGCGCAGGATGCCCGAGCCCTGCGCGCCGGTGATCTTCACTTGCCAGCGGCCGTCACCGGTGGGCGTGACGATGCCACGCTGATATTCGGTGCGGCCGGGCTTCTTGCGCAGCGTATCCAGGCTGATGGCGCGCAGCAGCGGCAGCGGCTGTGGTGTGGCGCCGCCCATCGCCAGCAAGGCGTCGCGCACGAAGGCGTAGAAGGTCACCATCACCGCCACCGGGTTGCCGGGCAGGCCGAACAGCATCGACGGCCGCGTCTGGCCCGGCGCCTGAATGCGCCCGATTGCCATCGGCCGGCCCGGGCGCATCGCAATGGTCCAGAACAGCACCTCGCCCAGCGACTTCATCACCTGCTTGGTGTGGTCGGCCTCGCCGACGCTGACGCCGCCCGTGCTGATCACCACGTCGGCGCTGGCCGCTGCCTGGCTGAAGGCCTCGCGCAGCGCCACCGGGTCGTCACGCACCACGCCCATGTCGATCAGCTCAACGCCCAGGCGCTGCAGCATGCCCCACAGCGTGTAGCGGTTGCTGTCGTAGACGCAGCCGGCGTCCAGCGCCTGGCCGACCGAGCGCAATTCGTCGCCGCTGGAAAAAAACGCCACCCGCAGCCGCCGGAACACCGCCACCTCGGCCTGGCCCAGCGATGCCAGCAGGCCCAGGTCAGCCGGTTGCAGGATGCGGCCGGCCGCCAGCGCCACCTCACCCAGCGCCAGGTCTTCGCCAGCCAGACGGCGGTTGTCACCGGCGGCCACGGTGCCGGCGGGGATGCGCACGCGGCCGTCGGGCTCGCTGCGGCTGAACTCTTGCGGCACCACCGTGTCCAGCCCGGCGGGCATCACCGCGCCGGTCATGATGCGCACGCCTTGGCCGGCGGCCACGCTGCCGCTGTACGGCGCACCGGCAAATGCGGTGCCGGCCACGCTGATCAGCGCGTCGGCATCGGCGCTCAGATCGGCGGCACGCAGCGCATAGCCGTCCATGGCCGAGTTGTCGTGGGTTGGCACATTGATCGGCGAGACCACATCCAGCGCCAGCACCCGGCCCAGCGCGCTGCGCAGCGCCAGCCGTTCCACCGCCTGCACCTTGGGCACCAGGCGGGCAATGAAGGCCTGCGCCTGCGCCACCGGCAGGGCACTCGGGTTGTAGCCGGCAACGCAGGCGGCGATCTCGTCGAGGCTTTGCATGCGCCTGGCCTAGCCGCCGATGTAGTGCATCTCCACGCGGCGCTCGGCGCCGGCAGATGTGGCCGGCATCGCTGCACGCAGGGCCGAATAACGGTCATCGCGCCCGGCCCACACCGCCGCCAGCGCGCTGGTGATGTCGGCATCAGTGGCGCCGCCGCGCAGCAGCGCGCGCACGTCATGGCCGCGGCTGGCAAACAGGCACAAAAACAGCTTGCCCTCGGTGGACAGCCGGGCGCGGTTGCAGCTGCCGCAGAAGGCTTGCGTCACGCTGCTGATCAGGCCGATCTCACCGCGCCCGTCGGCGTAGGCCCAGCGCTGCGCGGTCTCGCCAGGCGCCGTGGCATCGAGCGCGCGCAGCGGCGTGTTTGCAAACGCAGCCTGCAGGCGCTGCAGCACCAACGCCGACGGCAGCACCTCGTCCATGCGCCAGCCGTTGCTGGCCCCCACATCCATGTACTCGATGAAGCGCAGCACGATCTGGCCGCCGAACTGGTCGCGGAAGAAGCGCGCCATCGGCACGATCTCGCTGTCGTTGGTGCCGCGCTTGACCACCATGTTGACCTTGATCGGCCCCAGGCCTGCGGCCCGCGCGGCGGCGATGCCGGCCAGCACATCGGCCACCGGGAAGTCGACATCGTTCATGCGCCGGAAGGTGGCGTCGTCCAGGCCGTCCAGGCTCACCGTCACCCGCTGCAGGCCGGCTGCTTTCAGCGCCTGGGCCTTGCGCGCCAGCAGCGAGCCATTGGTTGTCAGCGTGATGTCCAGCGGCATGCCGTCGGGCGTGCGCAGCGTGGCCAGCATGGCCACCAGTTGCTCCAGGCCCTTGCGCAGCAGCGGCTCACCACCGGTCAGGCGGATCTTCTGCACGCCGTGGGCAACAAACAAGCGCGCCAGCCGGGTGATCTCTTCAAAGCTGAGCAAGCTGGCCTGCGGCAGGAAGGCGTGGTCCTTGTTGAACACCGCCTTGGGCATGCAGTAACTGCAGCGGAAGTTGCAGCGGTCGGTCACCGAGATGCGCAGGTCGCGCTGCGGCCGGCTGAAAGCATCGGCCAGCAGGCCGGTGGCGGCGATTTGCAACGCGGGGATGGCCGGCACCGGCGCGGCGTAGCGCAGGTCAGCCAAGGGAATCACGGTCTCGCCCATCAGGCAATTGTGCCGTGGCGCGTGCCGTGGCGCGCCGCTGTGGCGCCACTGGCCCGGCTTATTGCCGCAGCGGCTGCGCAGCGCCCATGGCGCCTGGCGCCATGGCGCCCAGGTCGGCGCGGCGGGCGCCGGTGAAGCGTTGCGCCCAGTAGCTGCTGCGCATGTCTTCAATGCGCACCTGGCCGCCGGTGCGCGGGGCGTGGATGAACTTGTCCTCACCCACGTAGATGCCCACATGCGAGAAGGTGCGGCGCATGGTGTTGAAGAACACCAGGTCACCAGCGCGCAGGTCGCTGCGCCCGATGTTGCGCAGGCTGGCGCTGGTGGCCTGCTCATCGGCACGGCGCGGCAGCACCAGGCCGATGCTGTGCTCGAAGATGTGGCGGGTGAAGCCGCTGCAATCGAAGCCCGATTCGGCGCTGCTGCCGCCCAGGCGGTACGGCACGCCGAGAAAGTTCATCGCCGTCAGCACCATGTCGGACGCGGTGTCGCGCACCACGTTGCGCATGCTCTCGACCAGCGCGGCGGCACCGGTTGGCAGCAGCCCGCGCTCAGTCAGCAAGCCCATGATCGGATCGCCTGCCGGTGGCGCGGGCGCCACCACTGCCACCACAGCCGCCTCGCTGTCGGGCGCGGCCAGCACGCTTGCCGGGCCCAGCAGCAGCGCGATGATCACCACCACGGCCGCACAGGCTGGCAGCAATCTGGCAGGCATGCAGGCAGGGGCGCGGGCGTGCAGCGTCATGGGCGCGCAGGATACCACCCGCATCCGGGGGGTCTGGCGGCGCTGCGGGGCAGTCAGTGTGGCGTCAGTGCGGCGTCAGTGTGCAGTCAGTGCCGGGCCTTGCAATGTGTTGCAAGCAGACGCGGCATCATTGCCCGCAGGAGACAAACCATGGGCCGCTACGCTGACTTCCACCACCGTTCCATCACCGACCGCGACGGCTTCTGGCGCGAGCAGGCCGCGTTGATCGACTGGCAGACGCCGTTTGGCCAGGTGTGTGCGCACAGCCAGCCGCCGTTTGCACGCTGGTTTGTCGGTGGCCGCACCAACCTGTGCCACAACGCGGTGGACCGCCACGCCGCACAGCGGCCCGATGCCGCCGCATTGATCTGGGTGTCCACCGAGGTTGACCAGCAAATCGTCTACAGCTTTGCCCAGCTGCATGCCGAGGTGCAGCGTTTGGCGGCCATGCTGCTGCAGCTGGGTGTGCAGCAGGGCGACCGGGTGCTGATCTACATGCCGATGACACCCGAGGCGGTGTTTGCGATGCTGGCCTGCGTGCGCATCGGCGCCATCCATTCGGTGGTGTTCGGCGGCTTTGCCAGCCACAGCCTGGCCACCCGCATCGACGACGCCGAGCCGGTGCTGATCGTCAGCAGCGACGCCGGCAGCCGCGGTGGCAAGGTCGTGCCCTACAAGCCGCTGCTCGACGAGGCCATCCGCCTGGCCCGCCACCAGCCCAAGGCGGTGTTGATGGTCGACCGTGGCCTGGCCGCGTTTGACCGCGTGGCCGGGCGTGATGCCGGCTATGCAGAGCTGCGTGCGCAGCACATGGACGCCCAGGTGCCGTGTGTGTGGCTGGAGTCGAACGCGCCCAGCTACACCCTGTACACCAGCGGCACCACCGGCAGACCGAAGGGCGTGCAGCGTGACACCGGCGGCTACGCGGTGGCGCTGGCGGCGTCGATGCAGCACATCTACCAGGGCCGCGCCGGCGAGACCTTCTTCAGCACCAGCGACATCGGCTGGGTGGTGGGCCACAGCTACATCGTCTACGGCCCGCTGATTGCCGGCATGGCCACCATCCTGTACGAAGGCCTGCCCACCCGGCCCGACGCCGGCATCTGGTGGCGCCTGGTCGAGCAGTACAAGGTCAGCGTGATGTTCAGCGCCCCCACCGCAGCGCGGGTGCTGAAGAAGCAAGACCCGGCCTGGCTCACCAAGTACGACTTGTCGAGCCTGAAAGCGCTGTTCCTGGCCGGCGAGCCGCTGGACGAGCCCACCGCCAGCTGGATCGCCCAGGCCACCGGCCGCCCGATCATCGACAACTACTGGCAGACGGAGACCGGCTGGCCGATCCTGGCGGTGTGCAATGGCGTGGAGGCCGCGCCCACCAAGTTCGGCTCGCCCGGCCAGGCGGTGTACGGCTACGACGTGCGCCTGATCGACGAGGCCAGCGGCGCCGAAATCACCGCGCCCGGCCAGAAAGGCGTGATCGTGGTGCAAGGCCCGCTGCCACCGGGCTGCCTGCAGACCATCTGGCGCGACGATGCGCGCTATCTGAAGACCTACTGGCACAGCATCGCCGGCCGCGAGGTCTACAACACCTTCGACTGGGGCGTGAAAGACGCCGATGGCTACTTCTACATCCTGGGCCGCACCGACGATGTGATCAACGTGGCCGGCCACCGCCTGGGCACGCGTGAGATCGAAGAGAGCATCTCCAGCCACGCCAGCGTGGCCGAGGTGGCGGTGGTGGGTGTGGCCGATGCGCTGAAGGGCCAGGTGGCGATGGCCTTCGTGGTGCTGAAAGACCCGGCCCGCGCCGACACCCCGGCCGCCGCATTGGCGCTGGAAGGCGAGATCATGAAGCAGGTGGACAGCCAGCTGGGCGCGGTGGCGCGGCCGGCGCGGGTGCGTTTTGTTGCGGGCCTGCCCAAGACACGGTCAGGCAAGCTGCTGCGCCGCGCCATCCAGGCGGTGTGCGAGCAGCGTGACCCGGGCGACCTGACGACCATGGAAGACCCCGCCGCGTTGCAGCAGATCGCCGCGATGCTGCACGCGGGCTGAGCCGCAGAATCAGCGGCGCCGCCACGCTGGCGTCGCCTGTCTGCCGAGCCCACCCATGCACCTTCTTCATCGCTTGGTCGCTGCCGCACTGGTGTCCTGCCTGGCGCTGGCCGTGGCGGCCGCCGGGCCCGACAGCCAGTCTGGCGCCGGCCCGGCCTGGCCGCAGTTCAGCAACCCGCAGGCGCTGGCGGCCACCTGCCAGCGCAACCTGGCGGCTGCCCGCAGCGCGCTGCAGGTTCTGCAGCGCCAGAGCGCCGACGGCCGCTGGCTGGCGGCGCAGGACGCCTACGCGGCACGGGTCGAAGACTGGGCCTACCGGCTGGGTTTTTTGGCCGCAGTGCACCCCAGCAAACCGCTGCGCGACGCTGCCGAAGCCTGTGAGCAGCGCTGGAACGGCTTTTTCTCCAGCCTCGGCCAAGACCAGACGCTGTACCGCGCCGCCCGGCGCGTGGTGCCGGCCGATGACACCGAGCGTGAACTGCTGCGCAAGCTGCTGCAGCAGTTCGAGGACGGCGGCGTCAGCCTGCCGCCGGCCCGGCGCCAACGCGCCAAGCAGTTGAATGACCGCATCGCGGCACTGGACCAGGCCTTCAACCGCAACATCCGCGACGCCAAGCTGCAAGTGGCATTCAGCGAGGCCGAGCTGCAAGGCGTGCCCGACCCGGTGTGGCGTGCGGCGCCGCGTGACAGCCGTGGCCGGGTGCTGCTGGGCGTGGATGCGCCCACCTACACCCCGGTGCTGCGGCTGGCTGAGTCGGCACTGACGCGCCAGCGTCTGTGGCGCGCCAAGACCGACGAAGGTGGCGCCAAGAACCTGGCGCTGCTGGCCCAGATCACCGTGCTGCGCCAGGCTTATGCGCGCTTGTTCGGCGCCGCCAGTTGGGCCGATTTCGTGCTGCGCCGGCGCATGGCCGAAACACCGGCCAAGGCCCAGGCGTTTCTTGACGAGGTCAAAGCCGCCGTGCGCGGGCGTGAGCGACTGGAACTCGACAGCCTGCGCCAGGCCAAGGCTGACCACCTCGGCCTGCCGCCCGAGCAAGTGACGCTGCAGCGCTGGGATGCCGAGTTTTATGCGGAGCGGGTGCGGCGTGCGCGTTACGCGGTGGACCAGGAGGCCTTCCGCGCCCACTTTCCGCCGCAGCAAAGCCTGCAGTTCACCCTGCTGCTGGCCGAGCGCCTGTTCGGCGTGCGTTTCCAGCGCCTGGCTGACGCCGCAGCCTGGCACCCCGAGGTGCAGACCTATGCGATGGTTGACGTGGCCAGCGGCGCGGCGCTGGCCACGCTGTGGGTCGACCTGTACCCGCGTGATGGCAAATACAACCATGCAGCGGTGTGGCCGCTGCGCTCGGCGTCGGCGGCGCTGAAGCGGCTGCCGCAGGCCGCGCTGGTGGTCAACCTCGACCGCAGTGGCTTGTCGCTGGACGAGCTGGAAACCCTGCTGCACGAGCTGGGCCATGCGCTGCACAACAACCTGAGCACGGCGCGCTTCGTGCAACAGGCCGGCACGGCGGTGCTGGGTGATTTTGTCGAGGCGCCGTCGCAGATGCTGGAAGACTGGGTCTATGACCCCAAGGTGCTGGCGCTGATGGCCGAGGTCTGCCCCGGTTGCTTGCCGGTGCCCGAGGCGATGCTGGCGCAGGCGGTGCTGGCCCGGCGCTTCGGCCAGGGTTTGTTGCAGTCGCGCCAGCAGCTGTATGCCGCCTATGACCTGGCGTTGTACGGCCCCGGCCGGCCAGACCCGCTGGCGCTGTGGGCGCAGATGGAAGGCGCCACGCCGCTGGGCCATGTGGCTGGCAGCCTGTTCCCGGGCGGCTTTGCCCACATTGCCGGCGGCTACAGCGCCGGCTACTACGGCTACCTGTGGAGCCTGGTCGTGGCGATGGACTTGCGCACCGCGTTTGCCGCCGACAAGCTCGATGCCAGCGTCGGCCGGCGCTACCGCGACACCGTGCTGGCCCAGGGCAGCCAACGCCCGCCGCAGCAGCTGGTGCGGGCCTTTCTGGGGCGTGATTTCAACGCCCGCGCGTTCTTCGACGAATTGGCGCGCTGAGGCTGGGGCCCCCCGTTTGGGGTGGGCAGGCCACCGCCGCAAGTCCGCCGTAAGTCCGCCGCAAGAGGGATGGTTGCGCCGCATCGCGCAGGTGATGCTGGCGCCCATCTGCCAATGCCAGGAGCGCCGCATGTGCAACACCACCACACCACCGCTGATCGCACGCCGCACGCTGCTGCGTGGCGCGGCTTGCGCCGCCATCTGCCCGTTGTTGCCGGCCTGGGGCCGCAGGCTGAGCGGCATCCCGCTGGCGCTGGACGCGCCCGATGACCTGCAACCGCAAGGCTGGCTGGCCAGCGAGAAGTACGACGGCGTGCGCGCGCTCTGGGACGGCCAGCAGCTGCGCTTTCGCAGCGGCCTGCCGGTGGCGGCGCCGGCAAGCTTTCTGCGCCAATTGCCGCCAGTGGCGCTGGACGGTGAACTGTGGCTGGGCCGGGGCAGTTTCGAGGCGCTGTCGGGCCTGGTGCGCCGGCAATCGGCCAGCGCGGCCGGTTGGCAGGGCCTGCGCTACATGGTGTTCGATCTGCCGCAGGCCAGCGGCGGCTTTGCCCAGCGCCAGCGGCAACTGCAGACGCTGCTGCCGGCACGCCAGCAGTCGCAACCGTCAGCCACCATCGTGGCGGTGGCGCAGACCGTGCTGCAAGACCGCGCCGACATGCTGCAGCGCCTGCAGGCGGTGGTGCAGGGCGGCGGTGAGGGCCTGGTGCTGCGCCAGCCCGACGCGCTCTACGCAGCAGGCCGCAGCGCGGCGATGGTCAAGGTGAAGCCGCTGCACGATGCCGAGGCCGTGGTGCTGGCGCATGTGCCGGGCCAGGGCCGGCATGCGGGCCGGCTGGGCGCATTGCAGGTGCGCAGCGACAGCGGTGCCATCTTCCACATCGGCACAGGGTTCAGCGACGCCCAGCGGCAACAGCCGCCGGTGCCAGGCCAGCGCATCAGCTTCACCCACCGGGGCTGGACCGATGCCGGCGTGCCGCGTTTTGCCAGCTTTCTGCGCTTGCGGCCAGACGGGATGTGAGCCCAGCCCTCAGAAGCGCAGTGGCAGCATCGGCCCCACTGCCGCACGCCAGCGTTGCAACCCACGCCACAGCCGCCAGCCGGCCCACAGCCTGCTGCCGAAGCGCAAGGCCCGGCGTGGCCGCCAGACCACCAGCAGCGCCACGCCCAGACCCAGCCACTGCGGATGGGTCTGGAGCCAGCGCCAGCCGTCACGCACCGAATCAGCCAGCGCCAACGGGGTCTGCAGCACTTGTGCATCACTGGCCAGTTGCGAACGCAGCATCTCGCTGCGCTGTTGCAACTGCTGGCGGCGTTGGGCCAGCGCCTGCTGCTGGTGCTGGAAGAACATCAGGCCGGCGGCGGCGGGTTGAGCGCCGCCTGGTCGGATGCCAACTCGGCGCGGGTGGCTGCCAGCGCGCCGGCCGGGTTGGCCAGCCGCAAACGCGCCCGCTGCAGCATCCAGGCGCCAGCGCCCAGGCAGGCCAGGCACAGGCCGCCCAGCACCAAGGCACGCCAGGCCTCGGGCGCCAGCAGCACCAGCAGCGCCGCGCCCAGCAGCAGGCCCAGGCCGATCAGCAGCCAGGCCAGCACGGCCCAGACCAGGGCGTCGTAGAGGCGCAGCTTCTCCTGCTCCAGCTCATTGAGCAGCAGGTCCAGCCGCAGCTGGGCGGTCTCCAGCAGCGTGGCCAGCAGCCGGCGCAGTGAGCGCAACAGCCCACTGGCCGCAGCCGGCGTTGCCTTGCCGCTTGGCCCGGCCATGGTGCTGGCGCGTGGGCCGGTCAGCGCCGGCTGATCAGCAGGCCGATGATCAGGCCCAGGCCGGCGGCAGCGCCGATGGCCTTCCACGGGTGCTCATGCACATAGTCGTCGGCCGCATGGCCGGCGGCCTTGGCGCGGGCCACTGCGCTTTCCTGCAGGTCGGCCAGCTTGTGGCGGGCGCGGGAGAGCCGCTCTTCGACCCGGGCGCGCCATTCGGTGGCGCTCGCGCCGGTCTGCTCGGCGCCCAGGCGCAACAGTTCTTCAGCATCGCTGATGACCACCCGCAGGTCAGACATCAGCTTGTCCTTCGGGGGCAGGGTCGTGTCGTTCATGTCAGCTTCTCCATGGGTTGATGAAACAGCGCCTGCGGTTGCAGCGGCAGCAGCCGCCGCTACAGCACTTCAGACGCAAAGTCGGCCAGGCGCGAGCGCTCACCACGCGCCAGCATCACATGGCCTGAATGCGGCCAGCCCTTGAACCGGTCAACCGCATAGGTGAGGCCGGACGAGCCTTCAGTCAAGTATGGCGTGTCGATTTGCGCCAGGTTGCCCAGGCAGACGATCTTGGTGCCCGGCCCGGCACGCGTGATCAGAGTCTTCATCTGCTTGGGCGTCAAGTTCTGCGCCTCGTCGATCAGCACAAACTTGTTCAGGAAGGTGCGGCCGCGCATGAAGTTCAGGCTCTTGATCTTGATCTTGCTGCGCACCAGATCCTGGGTGGCGGCGCGGCCCCATTCACCGGCGCTGCCGTCGCCCTTGGCCAGCACTTCCAGGTTGTCGTCGAGGGCGCCCATCCAGGGGCCCATCTTCTCTTCTTCGGTGCCGGGCAGGAAGCCGATGTCTTCGCCCACCGGCACGGTCACCCGTGTCACGATGATCTCGGTGTAGCGGCGCTCGTCCAGCACCTGGGAAAGGCCGGCGGCCAGCGTCATCAGCGTCTTGCCGGTCCCCGCGGTGCCGGTCAGGCTGACGAAATCGCACTCCGGGTCCATCAGCAGGTTCAGCGCAAAGTTCTGCTCGCGGTTGCGCGCGGTCACGCCCCAGACCGCGTTCTTGGCGTGGCTGAAGTCTTTCAGCGTCTTCAGCACCGCTGTCTTGCCGGTGATCTCGGTGACACGCGCGTACAGCGCGGCGGCGCCGGGTTGCTCGAGGTAGACAAACTGGTTGACCATCAGCACCGGCACCATCGGCCCGGCAATGCGGTAGAAGGTGTGGCCACCCTGCTGCCAGCTCTCCATGGTCTTGCCATGGCGCTCCCAGAAGTCAGCCGGCAAGGGCAGCACGCCGGTGTAGAGCAGGTCACCGTCTTCGAGCACCTTGTCGTTGAAGTAGTCCTCGGCGGCCAGGCCCAGCGCACGTGCCTTGACCCGCATGTTGATGTCCTTGGACACCAGCACCACGTCACGGCCGCTGCCCTTGGCGGCTTCTGACTCGCGCAGGCTCTTGACCACCCCCAGGATCTGGTTGTCGGCCTTGCCCTGCGGCAGGCCGGCGGGCAGCTGCACATCCATCAGCATGGTCTGGAAGAACAGCTTGCCGCCAGCGTCCTTGTGGCCGGTTTTGGCCAGCGCGATGCCCACAGCCGGGTCGAGGCTGCCGTCGGAATTGGTGGAGCTGGCCAGTGCGTCCATTTCGCGGCTGACCTGGCGCGCATTGCGCGCCACCTCGCTCATGCCCTTCTTGTGGCCGTCCAGCTCTTCGAGCGTGATCATCGGCAGGAAGACATCGTGCTCTTCGAACCGGAACAGGCTCATCGGGTCGTGCATCAGCACGTTGGTGTCGAGCACAAACAGCTTGGCCGGCCCGCTGCCACGCGGTGAGCGCACCCTGGGCCTGGGGCCGGTGCTGGGCTCGGCAGCCAGCGAGGCCTGCTTGGTGGGCATGCCGGGCGAGCTTGGCCGTGTGTGGGCCGCAGGCGGTGGGCTGCCCGCCGGGCTCAAGCCCCTGGGCAACTGGCGCTGCGGCTGCCTGGGCGCGGCCACCGGCGCGGCGCCGTCGAACAAATCCAGTGAGGCACTGGCCGATGGCTCGGCGCGTGATTTGCCGCCCAGGCGGCCCGCCCGGGGCGCGGCCTGGGATTCGAAGTCAAGGGGCGACAGGATCGCGGCTTTGGTGGCGGGCGGCTTGGGCAGGGGCATGGGCAGTGGGCTGGGCTGTGGGCTGTGTGCAGCGGCAACAAAAAAGCCGCACAGGCAACTGTGCGGCTTCGTCGTGGAAGCGGGAGTGCGTCGAATGACTCACCGGCATGCATCGATTATGCACAGGCCCCGTGACTGGCCGTGACGGCCATCCGGCGCATGCTGCCGGCTCAGGCGGCCTTCTTCAGGTCTTTCACGGCCTTGAGCACCTCATCGACATGGCCGGCCACCTTGATGCCGCGCCATTCGGCGCGCAGCACGCCGGCTGGGTCGATCAGGAAGGTGCTGCGCTCGATGCCCTTGACCTTCTTGCCATACATGATCTTGTTCTTGACCACGCCGAACATGTGGCAGAGCTTTTCTTCGGTGTCGGCGATCAGCTGGTAGGGCAGCTCGAGGTTCTGGCGGAACTTCTCGTGCGAGGCCATGTTGTCGCGCGAGACGCCAAACACCACCGCGCCGGCCTTCAGGAAATCCTTGTGCTTGTCGCGAAACTGCATCGCCTCGGTGGTGCAGCCGGGGGTGTGGTCCTTCGGGTAGAAGTACAGCACCACTGCCTGGCCGTGGAAGGCCTGGGGTGTGAACTTCAGGCCGCTGGTGGCTTGGGCTTCGAACTCAGGCAGGTTCTTGTTGAGGACAGGCGTCATGAGCGGCAAGTGGGTGTCAGACGTTGAGCCCGCTTGGGGCATAACCCCAGATTATAAAACTCTGCGCTGTCCTTGCCGCGATCAACAGGGGCAGGGTATCCCGCGTTGCGTGGCCGCCCGCGCTGCCGCTGATCAGGCTGCCGGCGCCAGCAGCAGCGCGGCCACCGCCGAGCGGCCCTCGCTGACCAGCACGTTGTAGGTGCGGCAGGCAGCCGCTGTGTCCATGGTCTCCACGCCGATGCGCTGGTCGATCAGCGCGCGCATCAGCGCCGGCGGGACGAACTTCAAACGTGGCCCGCTGCCAAAGATCACCAGCTCGGGCTGCAGCGCCAGGATGGCCTCGAAGTGCGCTGCTTCCAGGTCCTCAGGCCGTGCCGGCGCCCAGCGTTGCACCGCGCCCTGCCAGGGCACCAGCAGGCTGTGGCCATGGCGTTGTTTGCCCACCCACAGCGCGTCAGCGTCATGGCGGGTGATCACATTGGTGCCGGCCAGCACATCGGGTTGAAACTTCACGGCAGTGGTGTTGGTTGGGGTGTGGATGGGCGGGCACAGGCCCGGGGCGATGCTGCGACCCCAGGCCTAAAATGGGTGATTCTGCGCTGCAGCATGCCAGGGCCACCGCGCCAGGCCATGCCCGTCTTGCCACCCTGGGGAATGCCCGTGCCAAATTCGACACCGCCTGCCATGCTGCACCTGGTGCCACCCGGCCCCAGGCTGATCGCCAAATCAGCCAAGCTGGCCAATGTCTGCTACGACATCCGCGGCCCCGTGCTCGACAAGGCCCGGCAGATGGAAGACGAGGGCCACAAGATCATCAAGCTGAACATCGGCAACATCGCCGCCTTCGGCATCGAGCCGCCCGACGAGATCGTGCAGGACATGATCCGCAACTTGCCGCACTCAGCCGGCTACACCGACAGCAAGGGCCTGTTCGCACCGCGCAAGGCGGTGGTGCATTACTGCCAGGAGAAGCTGATCCACGGCGTGTCGGTGGACGATGTCTATCTGGGCAACGGGGCCAGTGAGCTGATCACCATGAGCATGAATGCGCTGCTCAACACCGGTGACGAAATCCTGGTGCCGGCGCCCGACTACCCACTGTGGACGGCCAGCGTGGCCTTGTCCGGCGGCACGCCGGTGCATTACCTGTGCGACGAAGGCGCGGGCTGGTCACCTGACCTGGACGACATGCGCCGCAAGATCACGCCCAACACCAAGGGCATCGTCGTCATCAACCCGAACAACCCCACCGGCGCGCTGTACCCGCAGCCGGTGCTGCAGGCCATCGTCGACCTGGCGCGCCAGCACCAGCTGATCGTGTTTGCCGACGAGATCTACGACAAAACCCTGTACGACGGCGAGACCCACACCAGCCTGGCCAGCCTGGCCGACGATGTGCTGTTCCTCACCTTCAACGGCCTGAGCAAGAACTACCGCTCTTGCGGCTACCGCGCCGGCTGGATGGTGGTGTCGGGTGACAAGCGCCAGGCGCAGGACTACATCGTCGGGCTGAACATGCTGGCGTCGATGCGGCTGTGCGCCAACAC
>JANNMP010000585.1:0-2232 GCA_031398015.1 Burkholderiaceae bacterium | reverse complement strand
CGCACCGCACCGCACCGCACCGCACCACCCAACCCGGGCTTGCCTGCACACAGCCAAGCATGCGATGCTCAAATTTCAGGCAACCCAGGATTCTGGGTGCCAGCGGTGGGCAGCGCATCCACCGTGCAGCGGTCGGGCGCTGGGCCAGCACATCATCAGCATGGATGAGGCGGTCCGCCCGGGGGGGCGATCAACGTGCACACCGTGCCAACCAACACAACCAGCAGCGCAGCAGCCAACACGGCCTCCAACTCACCGCCTCCGGTGCTTGCCAGCCCTTGGCACGGGCCGTCGGCAGAGATGCGGCGGTTCTCCGCCGGCATGCGCGCCGTGGTGGCCATGCTGGTCACGCTGATGGTCTTCAGCGCCGGCCAGCCGGCCAGCCTGGTGCCGGCCGGCCTGCTGCTGGCTTACGGCCTGTGGGCCGGCTGGGTGCTGTGGGCCGAGGCCAGCGGCCGCACGCGCGGGCCGGCACTGTGGCATTACATGCTCGACGTCGCCTGGACGGCGCTGCTGCTGCAATTCACCAACGAGGCCACCCACATGCTGATGCTCACCCTGGTGCAGCCGGTGGTGCTGACCAGCATCGGCTTCGGTGTGCGCCGGGGTGTGCAGCTGGCGCTGCTGGCCAGTGCGGCGGTGGGGGCGCACCTGGCCAACCAGCCACCACACCTTCAGGGCACCGGCCTGTCGCAGGCGCTCACCCTGCTGGGGGTGCTGGGCCTGGTGCCGGCCGCAGCCATGCTGGCGCGGCCGATGAGTGTGCTGCGCCAGCGCCTGGCCCTGGTGGCCGACATCGAAGCCTCGCTCGACCCGCGCCGCGGCCTGGAGGCCGTGGCCGCCCTGCTGGTGCAGCGCCTGCGTGAGGGCACCGGCGCCCAGGTGGTGGGCCTGGTGCTGCCGTCGGCAGCCGGCGCGCCGGCCATGCTGTGCAGCGCCGGTGAGGATGGGTTTCGCACCAGCCCGGCCGTGCACCAGCAGTTGGAGGCGCTGTTGGCTGACAGCCCCGACAGCCCGGTCACCCATGTGCAGCGGCGGCGCTGGCGGCCGCTGCGTGGCACCCGCATCCATGGCAGCGCCGCCAGGGCCAGCCCGCAGGGCCTGCGCCAGCGCATGGCCGCGCTGGCCTCACTGCTTGAAGTGCGGGTGCTGGTGGTGGTGCCGCTCAGCCGCTACCAGCGCCGCCACGGCCACCTGCTGCTGGGCCTGCCGGCGGTGGCCAGCCGCCACCAGGACATGGCCGCGCTGGCGCATGCCGCACCCGAGCTGCTGCGCATCGTCGAGCAGGCCGCCCTGGTCGACCAGCTGCAAGAAGAGAGCGCCAGCCATGAGCGTGCCCGCATCGGGCGTGATTTGCACGACAGTGCCATCCAGCCCTACCTGGGCCTGAAGTACGCGGTGGAATGCGTGGCCCTGCGCATTGCACCCGACAACCCCGCCCGCCCCGATATCGACGCCCTGGCTGACCTGGTCAACGGCGAAGTGGCGGCGCTGCGCGAGCTGATCTCGGGCCTGCGCACCGACGCCGGCCCCGGCGACAACGCCCTGGTGCCCGCCGTGCGCCGCCAGGTGCGGCGCTTTGCGCTGCTGTTCGGCATCGATGTGGAAATCGACTGCCCTGACCAGCTGCCCACCACCCGGGCACTGGCCGACGCGCTGTTCCACATGGTCAACGAGGCGCTGAACAACATCCGCAAGCACAGCCCGGCGCAGCGGGTGTGGATCCGCCTGTGGGCCGACGCCGGCACGGTGCACCTGGTGGTGCGAGACGACGCCGGCAGCCAGCGTGGCCGCCCGGCCAAGCCGTTCCAGCCCGCGTCATTGACCGAACGTGTGGCCGATTTGGGTGGAATCCTGCACATCAACCAGCCCGACGGCCTGAACACCGAGCTGGTGATCCAGGTGCCCCTGTAGGATCAAAAAAGCGAGAGCAGTTGCCATGGCCATGCAAACCACGCCGAGTTCCAGCCCCACACAGCGCGCCCCAATCGGTGGTGTCGGCGGTGTCGGCGGCGCTGGCGGCGCTGGCGGCGCTGGCAGCGCTGGCTGCACCAGCGGCAGCAGCCTGCCCACAGCGGCACGCACCGGGGTGATTTCGGTGTTCATCGCCGAAGACCACCACATCACGCTGTGGGGCCTGAGCCGGCTGATCGAAGCCGCCGGCCCGCACCTGCAGCTGGTGGGCAGCGCCAGCTCGCGCAGCGAGCTGATCAACCACCCCGCCGCCGCCCG
>JANNMP010000235.1:0-6421 GCA_031398015.1 Burkholderiaceae bacterium | reverse complement strand
GCGCTGCCCTGCACCCGGATGCAGTCATTGAACTGGCCGGCCGGCGTGGCCACCGCCTGGCCCAGCGCGTCGATGCGGTAGGTCATTTGAACCGGCTGGTGGCTGTGGCGGATTTCGGGCGGAAAGTCGGCGCCGGGGCGCAGCCAGCCGATGCCCTTCTTGCCGGTCTTGGGCTCGGCCGTGCCCATCTGGCTGATGCCCTGGCGGGCCTTCTTCATGCTTTCGTTCAGCAGCGCATGCAGGTCCTTGGCATAGGGCAGCTTGTAGGCGCGTGGCTGGGCAATCGGCTTGCCTTTGTCGATGGCATTGACCCAGATGTACAGCGCGCCGGCAGTCTTGGCGCTGGGCTCTTCATTGGCGCGCAGCGCGGCCAGGTACTCTGCCGCCCAGCCGTCAGCGCTGGCTGCCTGCAGCATGCCGCGCTGGCGCTGCAGTTCACGGCTGCGCGCGCCGCACCACAGCGTGCTGGCAGCGAACAACACGATGATCACCAGCGTGATGCCGGTGGGGTCGGACGACAGCAGCAGCGCCCACACACCGCGCATGCCCAGCAGCCAGCTGCCGAAGACCAGCATGCCGCCCAGGGCCAGCCATTCGAGCCAGATCGGTTCGATGGCGGTGCCGTGTGGGCTGTCGGCCATGCGCGCCGGCAGGGCCGGTTGGGCATGCGGATGGGGGCGGTTGAAGAATGCCATCAGCCCAAGGCGCGCTCAGCCGCCGCGTTTGGCCAACGCGCCAAAGCCACGCTGCGGGTCATAGCCCCAGGCCGCCAGGCCGAAGCACAGCGCCAGCGTGGCCAGCACGATGTACGGCGAGATGCCAGGGTCTTTGCCGTACAACGCAAAGCGCAGCCATTCCACCGCGTGGGTGAAGGGGTTGAAGCGGGCGATCTGGTACACCCAGGCGGCGCCCGATTCCTCCAGCTTCCACAGCGGGTAAAGCGCGGTGGACATGAAGTACATCGGGAAGATCACAAAGTTCATCGTGCCGGCAAAGTTCTCCAGCTGCTTGATGTGCACGCTCAGCAGCAGGCCCAGTGCGCCCAGCATCAGCGCGCCGGCCACGGCCGCCGCCAGCACCATCGGCGTGTGCGGCCCGATCACCGGCAGCGTGGTGCCCAGTGCCCAGGCCACCAGCACAAACGCGGCGGCTTGCGCCAGCGACAGCACCGCCGTGGCCGTGAGCTTGGCGAACAGGATCCACCAGCGTGGCAGCGGTGCGGTCAGCAGCAGGCGCATCAGGCCCATCTCACGGTCATAGACCATCGCCAGGCTGGACTGCATGCCGTTGAACAGCAGCACCATGCCCACCAGGCCCGGGGCGATGTACACGTCGTAGGGGATGTAGCTGTCGTAGGGCTCGGCAATGGCGACGCCGAACACATTGCGAAAGCCCGCCGCAAACACCGCCAGCCACAACAGCGGCCGCACCAGGGCCGAGACCAGGCGGCCGTACTGGCGCGCGAACTTCATCAGCTCGCGCATGACGATGGCGCGCAGGGCCTGCAGGGCATGTGTCATGTCGGCGGCCTCATCGTGCCTTGCACAGCTTTTCGGGCGCGTCGCTGCCCAAGGTGTCCAGCGCGTTCTTCGGGTGCAGCATGCCGTCGGCTGGCGCGGTGCCGATGACGGCTTGGCCGTCGCTCAGCAGCAGGGGCTGGCGCAGCTGGCCGTCCCATTCACGAAAACCCATGGCCACGCCCTTGGAGCCGTCGAGTTCCACGTCGGCCAGCGCCTTGGCAAAGGCGGTGGGTGGGCCTTTGGGTGCGGCCACGGCCGCCGCCACCAGCGCCTTGGCGGCCATCCAGGCCGACCAGTCATGGGCACCCATCGGCCGCCCGGCGGCACGCTGCAGCCGCCGGCTGACCTGCGGCGCGCCAAAACGCTCGTACTTGGCCGACCAGGCCATCGCCACCAGGCCACCGTCACCGACCACCGGGCGTGGCAGGGCGGTGCGGTAGGGCAGGTTCATTGCAAACTCACCATCGGCATCGACCACCCACACTACGTCATAGGCCGCACCGCCGCCGGCCACACCGGTCAGCAGCAGCGGGTTGGCCAGATCACGCTCGCGCGGGTCGGCCGACAGCTTGAACGGCTTGCGGCCGACCAGCTTCAGGCCATAACGGCTGATCGCAGCGGCCGCTGCGGCGCCACGCTCGGCGTCCGCTGGGTCCTGGTTGACCAGCAACAGCACCTGGCGCCAGTTGCGCGCCACCAGGGTCTGGGCGATGGCGTCGGCGCGCATGCGCTCACTGGGCGCCAGGTGCAGCAGGTTCTTGCGGCAGTCGGCGCCGCGCAGGTTGTCGGCAGCCGCGCTGATGTTGAGCACCGGCAGCTTGACGGCATCGGCCACGGCCAGGGTCCAGCTGGCGGGCAGGTCGGTGAGCAGCGCCACGGCGCCGGCCTTCCCGGCTGCCGCAGCGGCGGCCTTGGCGGCGGCTGCATCGGCCACCACCACGGTGTCCACCACCAGGCTGGCGCCGGCGGATTCCAGCGGCATCCAGCTTTCCTTCAAGGCCACGGCCACTGCGTCAGCCGCCGGCCCTGTGGGGTGTCCGGGTGCGGCGCGCTCCAGCCGGCTGCGCGCCAGGCGGGGGTCGTCGGCCGGCACCAGCAGCACGGCCTTGAAGGCGGTGGCCGCGCTGGCGGCGGCGCAGCCCAGCAGCAGGCAGCCTGCGAGCGTGACGCGCCAACTCATTCGATCACCACCACCGAGTGCGGCACCCGGCCCACCTTGATGGTCTTGCTGGCCTTGGCGCTGGCCACATCGACGATGCTCATGTCATCGGACATGCCGTTGACCACGAACAGCGTCTTGCCCGCCGCGTCCAGCGCCAGGCCCCAGGCGCGTTTGCCCACCAGCACCAGGTCGGTGGTCTTGCGGCTGGCCACGTCGACAAAGGCCACATGGTTGGCCTTGCCCAGGGCCACGAAGGCACGTTTGCCGTCACGCGACATGGTGATGCCCACCGGCGTGATGTCGGCCGCGCGCGCGCCCTTGACGCTGAACTTCAGCGTGTCGATCACGGTCTGGGCCTTGGTGTCGATGACGCTGACGCTGGCGTCCAGCTCATTGGTGACCCACAGCTGGGCGCCGTCGGGTGTCAGCGCAAAGCGGCGCGGGCGTTTGCCGACCAACAGGTTCTTCACCACTTTGCCACTGGCCAGGTCGATCACATGCACCAGGCTGGCCACTTCGGATGTGACGTAAGCGGTCTTGCCGTCGGCCGACAGGGCCACGCCTTCGGGCTCGTCGCCCACCTTGATGGCGCCGGTGCGTTTGCCGCTGGCCAGGTCGACGATGCCCAGCTCGGCGTCTTCTTCGTTGCTGACGTACAGCGTCTTGCCGTCGGGTGCGATGTCGAAGATTTCGGGGTCACTGCCCAGTGCCACCAGGCGCAGGCGCCGGCGGCTGGCCAGGTCGATGACATCGGCCTGGCCGGCATCACCACAGGCCACCAGCAGGGTTTTGCCGTCGGGTGTGCGCTGCATGTGGCGCGGGCGGGCGCAGGTGGGCACGGTGGCTGTCACGGCCAGGGTTTTCAGGTCGACCAGGGTCAGGGCGTTGTCTTTTTCACTCGACACCCAGGCCACGCCCTGTGCCTGGGCTGCCAGCATGGGCAACAGCCCAGGCAGCAGCAGGGCGGCGATGGTGGCGCGCAGCAATCGTTTTGGGGTCACGCGGTCTCCTTTGTGGTGGTGCGCGGCTGCGCCAACGCGGCCACGCCTGCGGTGGGGCTGGGCGATCAGCCGGTGGCGCGGATAAAAGCTTCCTCCAGCGTACCGCCTCCCAGCTGGGCGGCCACGGCAGCCGGCGTGCCGTCGGCCAGCAGCTGGCCCTTGTGCAGCACCAGCACGCGGTCGGCGGCCTCGGCTTCTTCCACCAGATGGGTGGCCCACAGCACGCTGCTGGCGCGCTGGCGCACATCGTCAAACACCCGCTGGCGCAGCGCGCGGCGGCTCTTCGGGTCCAGCCCCACGGTGGGCTCGTCCATCAGCAGCAGGCCGGGGCGGTGCAGCAGGGCGCGCACCAGCTCCACCTTGCGCCGGTTGCCGCCGGACAGCTCACGCGCGGCGCGGTTCAGCTCGGCGCCCAGTCCGGCGGCGGCGCAATCGGTGGCGATGCGCTCGGCCGCCAGCGCGCGCGGCAGGCCATGCAAGTCGGCATGGAAGCGCAGGTTGCGCGCCACGCTGAGGTCCAAGTCCAGCGACATCGCCTGGAACACCACACCGATGTGGCGCAGTGCCGCCACCGCGCTGCCACGCAGGCTGTGGCCTTGCACGCGCACGTCACCGGCATCGGCGGCAAACAGGCCTGTCAGCACCTGGAACAGCGTGCTCTTGCCAGCGCCGTTGGGGCCCAGCAGGGCGGCAAAACAACCCGGCTGCATGTCGAACGACAGCATGTCGAGCGCGGCGCGGCTGCCATAGCGCTTGACCAGGCCCTGCACCTGCAGGCGCGGGGTGGCCAACACGGGCGCCGGTGTTGCCGGCGCAGCCACGGCCGTCACAGCTCGATCTCCATGCCGTCATAGGCCAGTGCGATGCCTTGCTCGGCCCAGCCGGCAGGCTGGGCCGGCGTGCCCAGCGCATCATCGAACAGCACTTTGTGGCGCGCCGGCAGGCCGCGCAGCATGGCCAGCCAGGCCTGGGCGTCGCCCGCAGCGGCAGCCACGGCGGGTGCGGCGCTGGCGCCGGGCAGCGGGTTGTCCAGCAGCAGGCAATCGGCCTCGCGCATCCACTCGAATTCGGTCGCACCGATCTGCGACAGCCCCGGCGCGCAGAACACCCGCTGGCCGGTGGCCAGGTCTTGCACCGCCAGCGCAATGCTGTCGCCCACCTGCGGCTGCTCGGCATGCGCCAGGTGCGGCGGCAGTGCGCACTGGGTGGCCACGGCGGTGAACTGCAGGCCGGGCATGCCTTCGACGCGAAACGATGCCACCCGCCGGTCACCGGCCACCGGCACCACCCGCCAGTGCACGCCGCAGTAATGCTGCAGCACCGGCAGCACCGGCATGGCGGTGGTCAGGCGCTCGAACACGGCGGGGGTGGCGTAGAGGTCGATCGGCACGCCGTCGCGCAGGCTGAGCAGGCCGCCGACATGGTCGACCTGGGCGTCGGTCAGCACCACGGCGCGCACCTCGGGCTCGGGCAGGCCGAGGTGGCTGTCCAGCCGCAGGTCGCTGTCGAGCTGGTGCGCCACGGCCGGTGACATGTTGACCAGCACCCAGCGGCCACCGCCGTTGCCCAGCGCCATCACGCCACGTTCACGGGTGGAGCCGCTGTGGCCCGGCTGGCTGCGGCGGCGGCGCAACGCGCTGCCACCGCGCAGGATCACGATTTTCACGGCCGGCCCGCTGGCTCAGCCGGCAGCGGCTGGCAGCGCCGCCATGGCAGTGCGGCAAGATGGCTCATGTGCTGGGTTTGCTCCCGTTGTGGTTGGTCGGCGCCAAGCTTGCATGCGGTGGGTGCCATGCACCGTTTGCTGCAAGACACATGCCGCTGGCTGCTGGCGCCGGCACCCAGGCGCCGCTGCCATCTGCCCTGGCAACAACCCCGCCGCCGCCGGCCGGGCTGTGACAGCCTGTGCCAGGGCTGTGCTGCCGTGGCACAGGGTGAACCCGGCCTGCGCTTGCAGCGTCGTTCGCGCCTTCGCCTGCCGGGCCTGGGCGCCGCGATGCTGGTGGGTTTGCTGCTGCTGGCCAGCCCGTGGGCTGCAGCAGCCTGCCCCGGCCCGACGCTGCAACCGCAGCCGATCGGCCCCGGTGTGTGGTGGCTGCCAGGGCAGCTGGGCGACAGTGATGCCGGCAACCGCGGCCAGGTGTCGTCGTTGCTGCTGGTGCGCGAGCCTGGCGCCGGCCGCGCCGCCGATCCAGCTGACCGACCCACTGCGGCTGGGTGAACACGGCCGGCTGGGGCCGTTCGACTGGTGGCGCCTGCCGCGTGCTGCCGACCGCTGGGTCACAGTGTGGCGGCTGGCCCGGCCCGGCCAGCCAGCGCTGTGGCTGGCGCATGGCTTGTTGCAAGGCGCCGGCGCGCCCGACGGGCGTGATGCCGACCTGGCGCTGCTGCTGCAATCCAGCCAGCGGCTGGCCGCGCTGGCGGCGGCCGACGGCGCGGCGGCGCGCTTCATCGGCGAGCAGGGCCCGCTGCTGCCAGCCGGCGCACCGCTGGCCCATGCGCTGTACTGGCAGCGCCTGCTGGCCGAGGCCCACGCGGCAGTGGTGCGGGGCGACGATGAGGCTGCGCCCGCGCCCGCGCCGGCCTGGCCTGGGCGCGGCCTCGGCCTGGCATGGCTACAACTGGCAACGCGCCTGGCGCCAGGTGGAGCCGCAGGTGCTGGCCGCGCCGCCGGTGTCAGTGCCGGTGCCGGTGCCGGTGCCGGCGTCACCAGCTGCACCGCAGCCGGCGTCGGCGGC
>JANNMP010000503.1:0-4836 GCA_031398015.1 Burkholderiaceae bacterium | reverse complement strand
TGGCCGAGGCCAAGCGCCGGGGTGGCAACACCGTGGCGCTGGCCAGCATCCGTTTCGACGCTGGTTGAAGGCGCGCTCAGGCGCGCTCAGGCGCGCTCAGGCGCGTCAGGGGCGCTTCAGCAGCTTCAGTGCTGGAAGGCGCGCCAGGTCATGAAGGCGGCCATGCCGTAGAGCAGCAGCGCAAACACTTTCTTCAGGCGCCGCGTGTCCAGGCTGTGCGCTGCGCGCGCGCCCAGCGGCGCGGTCAGCACACTGGCCGCGGCAAGCACCGCCAATGCCGGCAGCGACAAGTAGCCCAGCGTGCCCGGCAGCGGTGACGGCAGGCCCCAGCCGGCCACCACATAGCCGGCGGTGTTGGCCAGTGCAATTGGGAAGCCCAGCGCAGCGCTGGTGGCCACCGCCTGGTGCATGGCAACGTTGCACCAGGCCATGAACGGCACCGACATGAAGGCGCCACCGGCGCCCACCAGGCCGGCCACCAGGCCGATCACGCCGCCCACGGCCGTGCTGCCCAGCGGGCCCGGGAACTGGCGGCCCGGCTTGGGCTTGCGGTCGAACAACATCTGGGTGGCCGACAAGCCGACAAAGGCTGCAAACAGCAGGCCCAGGGTCGAGCCCTTGATCAGCGCAAACAAGCCCGCGCCCGACAGCAGGCCACCGGCCACGATGCCCGGGGCGAGCTTCTTCACCAGGTCCCAGCGCACGGCGCCACGCTGGTGGTGGGCGCGCACGCTGGACACCGAGGTGAACAGGATCGTGGCCATCGCCGTGGCCACCGCCATCTTCAGCGCCAGGCCGGGCTCGACACCGCGGTGGCCGAAGATCAGCGTCAGGAACGGCACCATCAGCATGCCCCCGCCAATGCCCAGCAGCCCGGCCAGAAAACCGGTGCAGCTGCCCAACAGCAGCAGCTCCAGCACCAGGGTGGCATCGAGCAGCGCCATCGGCCGATTCAGCCGGCGCTGGGCTGCAGCAGGTGCAGCACCGCCGCCCATTCGGAGGGCAGCACCGGCGTGATCGACAGCCGGTTGCCGGGTCTGAGCAGCAGCATGCCGGCCAGGTTGGGTTGCTGGCGCATCAGGCGCAGCGGCAGCAGCGCTGTCTTGCGCACCAGGGCCACGTCCACCAGCAGCCAGCGCGGCGCGCTGCGGCTGGCCTTGGCATCAAAGTAGGGGCTGGCGGGGTCGAACTGGGTCGGGTCAGGGTAGGCGCTGCTGGCCACGCGCGCCAGGCCGGCCACGCCGGGCTCGGCACACGACGAGTGGTAGAACAAGACGCCGTCGCCCACACGCATGGCATCGCGCATGAAGTTGCGCGCCTGGTGGTTGCGCACGCCCACCCAGGGCACGGTGGCCAGCGGTGCGCGGGCCAGGTCGTCGATCGAGCACTCGCCGGGCTCGCTTTTCATCAGCCACAGGCCGGGCGCGGGTGGTCCGGGTGGTGCGGGTGGTACTGGTGGTGCGGCAGGCAGCGTGGCAGGTGGCCGCGCGTCTTGGCGCTGTCTGGCGCTGGGCATGGATGGGTGGGGTGTCCGCTGCAAACCGGGGGCCGCATTCCTGATCCCAAGTGGGAGATCAGGTGGGCGAGGTCAGCGAGGCTTCGGGTTCATCTGACGCGAGACGATCACACCTGCTTCGCAATGTTCCAAGCCCTGGCTCAATGAGCATCGGATCAAGGAAATATAAAGCCCACGGAATGCAACGGACGCACTCATTCTAGGCATGGCCGATGCCCCTGTTGCAGTGTCATTTCACACGCCGGGCGCAGCGCCGCAAAGGCTGCTGCTGTCACAGCAGCTGGCCGTCGGCGCGCAGCACGCTGTCGATGCGGCGGATCAGGTGTTCAACGTCGATTTCACCGTCGGCCACGGCCAGCGCGGGGGCTGGCAGCGGTGCCGGCAGCCGGGCCATCTCGGCGCGCTGGTAGGCCAGGTTCAGCGCAGTCAACACGGCAATGCGCTCCCGCGCCTTGACCTTGCCGGCGTCGCGGATGGCGCTCATCTCGCGGTCGACGATGGCCACCGCTTCGCGCAGCAAGCTTTCGCCATCGGGCGGGCAGGCCAGGATGTAGCTCTGGCCCAGGATGGTGGCTTCGAGTTGCTTCATGCGGCGTCGCGTTTGGCTGCTGCTGGGCTTGCCGATGGCGCGCCGGGCTCGGTGGGCAGGCGGTCGAGCAGGGCGTCGATGCGGGCGCGGGCGGCTGCCAGGCGTGAGCGCAGGCTGTCGCGCTCGGCGCGCAGTGTGTCCAGCTCGGTTTGCAGCAGCGCATTGGTGCGTTGCAGCTCTTCATGCCGCAGCACCAGCCGTTCGATCCGCTCGGCAAGGTCATCGAGTCTTGACATGGGCAGACGCGGCCTGTTGTTGGGGCGTGTGGTTGAAGCGTGTGTTTGCAGTGTTGATTGTAGGTGGCAGGTGCGGCCGGCCCATCCTGCGCACCGGGGGCGCTGCGCTGGCGGCGCTGGGTTAGCATGCGCCCCGTTGGTGCTCTGGCTGCCCCTCGTGACGGCCAGGTTAAACGGGAAGCAGGACGGCGGTTGCCCCCCGGGCAATCACCCAGCCTGCGCTGCCCCCGCAACGGTGAAGTGGACGTGGTGCCTGGCACCACCGCCCCTGTGTCTGACGCCACTGGCCGCAACAGCGCCCGGGAAGGCCACAGGGGTTGTATCCACCAGCCCGGATACCGGCCAACAAGGGGCGGGCGGCTGCTTGCAGCAGCCACCTGCGGATCGGCCGGCACGTGCGGGGACGCTTGTGCTGGCGGCTGTGTTCTTGGTGTGCCTTCCATGACTTGTTCTGTGTTTCAACGGCGGCGGCTGCGTGCCGCGCTGCGCCGTGGTGTTGTCGTTCGTCCCGGCGCCCTGGCGCTGGCCATGCTGGCCATGTCAGCGCAAGCGTTGTCCCAGGTCGCCAGCGCCGACATGCAAACCGTGCGGGTGGCCGGCCGCCTGCCGATCGCCAGCGACCGCCTGGCCGCCGATGTGGTGGTGATCGACGCGGCGCGCATCCGCAATTCACCGGCCGCGTCGCTGGCCGACCTGTTGCGTGAAGAAGCCGGCCTGCAGATCTCACGCAGCGGCGGGCCAGGCCAGGCCACCAGCCTGTTTGTGCGCGGTGCGGGTGGCGGCAACACCTTGCTGCTGGTCGACGGTGTGCGGGTCGGCTCGGCCACGCTGGGCCTGGCCGATTGGTCGGCGCTGGGCCTGGCGCAGATCGAGCGCATCGAGGTCTTGCGTGGGCCCGCCTCCAGCCTGTATGGCGCCGATGCGGTGGGTGGCGTGGTGCTGATCAGCACCCGGCGCGGCCGGCCAGGCTGGCAGATCGGTGCCCATGCTGCGGTGGGCGGTTATGGCTCCAATGACGCGGCGCTGACGGCCGCCGGCGGCCAGGGCGCCTGGGACTACGCGCTGTCGGCCAGCCGCGAGGCCAGCGACAGTGTGTCGGCGCTGCGCCCGGGCGACCGCTTCGGCAATTTCAACCCGGACGCCGACGGTTTTGCCCGCCGCACGCTGCATGCCAAGCTGGGCTGGCAATTGGCAGCGGCGCAGCGGCTGCATGCCAGCGCCATCGCCAGCCGGCTCGACAGCCGCTACGACGCCAGCGAATACCTGGCACCCAACTTTGCGCAGAACGCAGCGGTCGACTTCCGCAACCGGCTTGACACCCAGGTGCTGGCGCTGGACTACGACGGCACGCTGGCCGCCGGCTGGACGCTGAAGGCCGGCGCCGCCCGCAGCGCTGATGATTCACGCACCGGCGGCACGCTGACCAGCCGCTACAACACCCGGCGCAGCCAGGCATCGCTGCAACTCGGCTGGATGCCACTGCCCGGCCAGCAACTGGTGCTGGCGGCCGACCATCTGGGCGAACGTGCCGAGGTCAGCGACTACGCCGCGCCGGTGCAGCGCCGCACCACCGGCCTGGTGCTGGCGTATGTGGGTCAGTTCGTCGGCCAGTTCAAAACGCTGACATTGCAGGCCGATCTGCGTGGCGATGACAACTCGGTCTACGGCCGCCAGACCACCGGCCGCATCGCCGCAAGCTGGGCGCTGGCGCCGGGCCTGCGGCTGCGCGCGCTGGCGGGCAACACCTTCCGCGCGCCGTCGTTCAACGACCTGTACTACCCGGGCTACGGCGTGGCCAGCGTGCGGCCCGAGCGTGGCCGCAGCGCTGAGCTGGGGCTGTCATGGCAAGCCGGGCAGCAGGCCGTGTCGGCGACGCTGTGGCGCAACCATGTGCGTGATCTGGTCGGCTATGAATCCGACAACAGCCTGTGCCCGAACGACCCGGCCTACAGCTTTGGCTGCGCGCGCAACTTCGGACTGGCGCGCTTGCGCGGTGTGACGCTGGCTGGCCAGACAGCCTGGCAGGCGCTGCAACTGCGCGGCGAATACAACTACCTGGACGCGCATGACGGCATCACTGGCGACTGGCTGCCGCGCCGTGCCCGCCACCAGCTCAGCTTGCGTGGCCAATGGCGCCAGGGCGACTGGACCTGGGCCGCGACGCTGCTGGCCACCAGTGCCCGGCCCGACCAGGGCGTGCTGCTGCGCGGCCGCCACACGCTGGACCTGAGCGCCACCTGGCAGGTCGCGCCGCAATGGCAACTGCAGGCCAAGCTGCTGAATGCCGGCAATGCTGACATCGAGCCGGTGCGTGACTACCAGTCGCTGGGCCGCCAGGCCTGGCTGGGGCTGCGCTATGAAGGCAGCGGGCTGTGATCGGTTGCGGCGGCTGAGCGCCGCCGCCGCTGTGCTGGTGGTTGTGCTGTGGCCGGCGGCATTTGCGCAGGCTGCGCAGGGCCAGCCGGCGCAGCGGGTGGTCAGCCTGCTGCCGTCAC
>JANNMP010000232.1:0-4957 GCA_031398015.1 Burkholderiaceae bacterium | reverse complement strand
GACAATGCGGCGTTCAACGGCCTTGCAGCCAACACCCGTTTCGAAGCGCGCGACCTTTTTGCATTCACCGCGTCCGATCTGGTGGCGCAGGGCCGGACCGACAAATGGCTGGTCGATCCGCCGCGAGAGGGCGCATTTGCGCTGGCCAAGGCGCTGGCTGATCTGCAGGCCGCGCCGCAGCCCGGCTGGCAGGGCCCGCAGCGCATCGTCTACATCAGCTGCAACCCGGCCACGCTGGCGCGCGACGCCGGCCTGCTGGTGCACCAGGCTGGCTACCGCTGCACGGCGGCGGGCGCGGTGAACATGTTCCCGCACACCGCGCATGTCGAATCGATGGCGGTGTTCGAGCGCGCCTGAGCGGCAAGATCGACCATGAAAAAGGGCTCCCGAGGGAGCCCTTGTGCTGTGCCGCAGCGCGCTTAGTCGCGCTCGCCGCCGGCGATGCCCAGGATTGCCAGCAGGCTCTGGAACACGTTGTAGATGCTCAGGTAGATCGACAGGGTGGCGCTGATGTAGTTGGTCTCGCCACCGTCGATCACGCGCTTGATGTCGAACAGGATGAAGCCGGAGAAGATCACGATGGCCAGCACCGACAGCGTCATCATCAGTGCCGTGCTCTGCATGAAGATGTTGACGATGCCGGCCGCCAGCAGGATCAGTGCACCGACAAACAAGAACTTGCCCATGCCCGACAGGTCGCGCTTGATCACCGTGGCCAGGGTGGCCATGCCGATGAACACCACACCGGTGCCGGCAAACGCCGTCATCACCAGCGAGGTGCCGTTCTTGAAGCCCAGCACCATGGCCAGCAAACGCGCCAGCATCAGGCCCATGAAGAAGGTGAAGGCCAGCAGCACTGGCACACCGGCGGCTGAGTTCTTGGTCTTCTCGATGGCGAACATGAAGCCGAAGGCGCCGGCCAGGAAGACGATGGCCGACATGCCGTTGCCCAGTGCGCTGGTGATGCCGGTGGACACGCCCACCCAGGCACCCAGCACGGTGGGCACCATCGACAGCGCCAGCAGCCAGTAGGTGTTGCGCAGAACGCGGTTGCGGTCAGCGGCCAGCGTGCCCGCCGAGCCGAAGCCGGGCAGGGTTTGCAGGCGTTGTTCGTTCATGGTCGACCTCCAGAGGGGTTGTCAGGGATGCGGCTGTGACCGCAGCGAGCATTCTAAGTTCCGCAGGCGTGTCTTGCACGGTTCATGCGCGCAAGGCCGCTGCCCAGCCAGCCACATGGGGCAAACTTGGCGGGATTCAACCGGGAGATTGCAATGTTGACCAAATCCGTGCTCGGCATTGCCGACGTTCGGCGCATGGCACAGGCCGCCGAGACCGAGGCGCTGGCCCACCAGTGGCCGGTGACGATTGCCATTGTCGACGACGGCGGCCACCTGCTGTGGCTGCAGCGCCTGGACGGCGCGGCGCCGATCTCGGCCCACATTGCGCCGGCCAAGGCGCGTTGTGCAGCGCTGGGCAGGCGTGACAGCAAGGGCTATGAAGACGTGATCAACCAGGGCCGCACTGCATTCCTGAGTGCGCCCACACTGGAAGGCATGCTCGAAGGCGGTGTGCCGGTGCTGGTGGACGGGCAGTGCATCGGCGCGGTGGGTGTCAGCGGCGTCAAATCCAATGAAGACGCGCAGATAGCCCGGGCCGCGATTGCAGCGCTGCTCTGAGCCGCGCTGCGCAGCCTGGCAAACCCTGGCAGCTACAATTCCGGGGTTTACCCGCCACCACTGCAGCCCAGCGAAACTCCCCCGAAGTTTCACCACCAGACGCCCGCCGACCGGCCTGTTTCACACCGGCCGAACGCGGGCAAAGCTGGGCGCGCAACTTCCGGAGCCATATCCTTTGCTGCCAGTTCTGCCCCCCGCCCTGCTTGCCCTTGCAGACGGCACGGTCTTCCAGGGCAATGCCGTCGGCGCCGCCGGGCACACCGTGGGTGAGGTGGTGTTCAACACCGCGCTCACCGGCTACCAGGAAATCCTGACCGACCCCAGCTATTGCCGCCAGATCGTCACGCTGACCTATCCGCACATCGGCAGCTACGGTGTCAATGCGCAAGATGTTGAGTCAGGCCGGGTGCATGCTGCCGGGTTGGTGGTCAAGGATGTGCCGCTGCGGTTGTCGAACTTCCGCGCCAACATGGCGTTGGGCGACTACCTGCAGCGCGAAGGCACGGTGGCAATCGCCGGCATCGACACCCGCCGGCTCACCCGCATGCTGCGCACCCACGGCGCGCAGAACGGCTGCATCACCGGCTTTGCCGTTGGCCACAGCATTGGCCAGGCCGACATCGATGTGGCCATCGCCCGCGCCCGTGCCGCCCCCAGCATGGCGGGGCAGGATCTGGCGAAAGTGGTGTCCACCGCAGAGCCACATGCCTGGACCGAGACCGAATGGGCACTGGGCAGCGGCCACGGCACGCTGGATGGCGCGCAGTTTCACGTTGTCGCATACGACTTCGGGGTCAAACGCAATATCCTGCGCATGCTGGCCAGCCGGGGCTGCCGGGTGACGGTGGTGCCGGCGCAGACATCCGCAGCCCAGGCGCTGGCGTTCAAGCCCGACGGCATTTTTCTGAGCAACGGCCCTGGCGACCCAGAACCATGCGGCTATGCCATCACCGCCGCCCGCACGCTGATCGATGCCGGCATCCCCACCTTCGGCATCTGCCTGGGCCACCAGATCATGGCGCTGGCCTCGGGCGCCAAGACCTTCAAGATGAAGTTCGGCCACCACGGCGCCAACCACCCGGTGAAAGACCTGGACAGCGGGCGGGTGTCGATCACCAGCCAGAACCACGGCTTTGCAGTGGACGAGAACACGCTGCCAACCAACCTGCGGCCCACCCACATCAGCTTGTTCGACCACACGCTGCAGGGCCTGGCCCGCACCGACCGGCCGGCGTTCTGCTTCCAGGGCCACCCCGAGGCGTCACCCGGGCCGCACGACATCGCCCATCTGTTTGACCGCTTCACCACGCTGATGGCGCAGAAGCAGCGGGACTTGAACCATGCCTAAGCGCACCGACCTGCACAGCATCCTCATCATCGGTGCCGGCCCGATCGTCATCGGCCAGGCTTGCGAGTTTGATTATTCCGGCGCCCAGGCCTGCAAGGCGCTGCGGCAAGAGGGTTACCGCGTCATCCTGGTCAACAGCAACCCGGCCACGATCATGACCGACCCCGACACGGCGGACGTGACCTACATCGAGCCCATCACCTGGCAGGTGGTCGAGAAGATCATCGCCAAAGAGCGCGCGGCCCGCCCGAATGACACCATGGCGGTGCTGCCCACCATGGGCGGCCAGACGGCGCTGAACTGCGCGCTGGATCTGCACAAGCACGGCGTGCTGGCCAAGTGGGGTGTCGAGATGATCGGCGCCAATGAACACGCCATCGAGAAGGCCGAAGACCGGCTGAAGTTCAAGGACGCGATGACCAGCATCGGCCTGGGCTCGGCGCGCAGCGGCATCGCCCATTCGCTGGAAGAGGCGTGGGCGGTGCAGAAGCGCATCACGGCCGAGCTTGGTGCGACCTTCGCAAATTCGGGCTTCCCCATGGTGATCCGCCCCAGCTTCACCCTGGGCGGCACGGGTGGCGGCATTGCCTACAACCCCGAAGAATTCGAGGAAATCTGCAAGCGTGGCATCGACCTGTCGCCCACCAGCGAGCTGCTGATCGAAGAAAGCCTGATCGGCTGGAAAGAGTTCGAGATGGAGGTGGTGCGTGACCGCGCCGACAACTGCATCATCGTCTGCGCCATCGAGAACCTCGACCCGATGGGCATCCACACCGGTGACAGCATCACCGTGGCCCCGGCGCAAACGCTGAGCGACAAGGAATACCAGCTGCTGCGCAATGCCAGCATCGCCATCCTGCGTGAAATCGGCGTCGACACCGGCGGCAGCAATGTGCAGTTCGCCATCAACCCGCAAGACGGCCGCATGGTGGTCATCGAGATGAACCCGCGCGTCTCGCGCAGCTCGGCGCTGGCGTCCAAGGCCACCGGGTTCCCGATTGCCAAGGTCGCCGCCAAGCTGGCGGTGGGCTACACGCTGGACGAGCTGCGCAACGACATCACCGGTGGCGCCACGCCCGCGTCGTTCGAGCCGTCGATCGACTATGTGGTGACCAAGATCCCGCGCTTTGCGTTCGAGAAGTTCCCGGCCGCTGACCCACACCTGACCACGCAGATGAAGAGCGTGGGCGAGGTGATGGCCATGGGCCGCACCTTCCAGGAGAGTTTTCAGAAAGCGCTGCGCGGGCTGGAAACCGGCATCGACGGGCTGACCGAACGCTCCACCGACCGCGACGAGATCATCGAAGAGATCGGTGAGGCCGGCCCTGAGCGCATCTTGTATGTGGCCGACGCCTTTCGCATCGGCCTGAGCCTGGACGAGATCTTCGAAGAGACCAACATCGACCCCTGGTTCCTGGCCCAGATCGAAGACCTGGTGGCCACCGAGGCCCAGATCAAGGCCCGCAGCCTGGCCAGCCTGAGTGCCGCCGAGCTGCGCCATGCCAAGCAGAAGGGCTTTTCCGACAAGCGACTGGGCCAGCTGCTGGCCAGCAACCAGCACGCTGTGCGCAGCGCCCGCCACGCGCTGGGCGTGCGCCCGGTCTACAAGCGGGTGGACACCTGCGCGGCTGAATTCGCCACCCAGACCGCCTACCTCTACAGCTGCTATGAAACAGTGGATGGCGAGTGCGAGGCCGAGCCCACCGACCGCAGGAAGATCATGGTGCTGGGTGGCGGCCCCAACCGCATCGGCCAGGGCATCGAGTTCGACTACTGCTGCGTGCATGCCGCGCTGGCCCTGCGCGACGATGGTTACGAAACCATCATGGTCAACTGCAACCCTGAGACCGTGTCCACCGACTACGACACCAGTGACCGGCTGTACTTCGAACCGGTGACGCTGGAGGACGTGCTGGAGATCGTGGCCAAGGAG
>JANNMP010000485.1:0-6322 GCA_031398015.1 Burkholderiaceae bacterium | reverse complement strand
GCCGCTTCGAGATGCTGTGGCGCTGGCCCTACCGCTTCGAGGCCTACACCCCGGCGCCCAAGCGCTTGCGCGGCTATTACGCGTTGCCGCTGCTGTGGCGTGGCCAGGTCATCGGCTGGGCCAACCTGTCGATGCAGAGCGGTGTGCTGGTGCCCAGGCTGGGCTATGTGGCCGGCGCCGCGCCCGCCGACGCCGCCTATGCGGTGGCGCTGGACGATGAGCTGGGACGGATGGCGCAGTTTCTGGGGCTGGGCTGAGGTTCAGCCCAAGGCCCGCTGGCGCCACGCCAGCACTGCCCCCAGCGCCAGCAGCGCCGCGCTCAGGCCCAGTCCACGCGCCAGCCCACCCGGGCCGTCGGCGATCAGGCCCACCAGGCTGGGCCCCACGATCTGGCCGGCCGCAAACACGGTGGTGAAGCCGGTGATGCCGCGCGGCCAGGCGGCTGCGGCCAGGTTGTGGCGCACCAAGGCAGTGGTCGAGGCCACCACCGACAGGAACACGGCACCGAACAAGGCGCCCGAGCCGTACACCGCCACCGCATGGGCGCTGAGCACCGGCAGCGCCGTGGCCAGTGCCAGCAGCGCGTTCAGCAAGGCCAGCGCCTGGCCGCCGCGCCAACGCTGCAGCACACCCGCCCACAACCATGACGAGGCCAGCACGCCCAGCCCCAACAGCACATAGAAGCCGGTGATCGCCGCCTCACCTAGGCGCTGCTCGCGCAGCAGCGTGACGATGAACGTCATGTAGCCGATGTAGCCCAGGCCGAAGCAGAAATAGCCCGCCAGCGCCCAGCCCAGCCGGCGCCAGGGCACCGGCGCGGCGCTGCCGCCACGGGCTGCGGGGCCGGCATCGGCGGCGGTGCCCCAGGCCATCAGCGCCGTCATGCCCAGCGCCGCCGCGCCCAGCGCCAGCCAGGCGGGTTGCCAGCCATGGCTGGCGCCCACGTCCAGGAACAACGGCACCAGCCCGGCCGAGACGATGATGCCCAAGCCGGTGCCTCCGTAGTACAGGCCCAGCACCAGGCCGCCGCCCAGCGCTGGTGGCGCCCCCTGGCTGCCCAGGCGCGCCGCCAGCAGGCCACCGGAAACAAACGTGGCGGCGCTGGCCGCACCGCTGGCCAGGCGCAAGGCCATCAGCGCAGCGTCAGACGCCACCGTGCCATGCAGCGCCAGCAGCAGCGCCGTGCCCAGGCCGCCAGCCAGCGCGGTGGCGCGGGGCCCGAAGCGGGCCAGACAGCGTGGCATCAGCAGCGCGCCCAGCAGATAGCCGGCGGCGTTGCCGGTGTTCATGGCACCGGCAGTGAAATAACTCCAGCCCAGGTCGGCGCGCATCGGGCCCAGCAGCAGCGCGTAGGAAAAGCGCGCCAACCCCAACGACACCGCCGCGCCCAGGGCCAGCGCCAGGGCCTGGCGCAGTGCGGCGGTGCGCGCTGTCATGGCCTGCCGCGGGCTGCCAGCAATGCGTCGGCCAGCTCGGCAAAACCGTCGCCGCGCGCAGCGGTGGTGACATAGCCGGGCAGTGCCGACATCTGCGGCGCAAAGCGGGCGATGTTGGCCACGCCCACGGTCAGCGGCAGCGCTGCAAACATCGATTCGTCATTGCTGGAGTCGCCCAGGTACAGCCATTCATCAGGCCGCCATGGCCGGCCCAGCACCTGCTGCACGGCCCAGCGCGCGCCGCTGGGTTTGCCATGCGCACCGATCCAGCCATTGATGTGGATCGAGCTGACGGTGGCCGTCAAGCCGTGCTGCTGCATCAGCGCCAGCACCTGGGCGATCTGCGCTGTGCCCAGGTGCGCAAACTCGCTGTGGTCGATGGCGATGTCGGTCAGCCGGCCGGCGCTGTCCTGCGCCAGCGTGGCGCCGCCCACCTGCGCCAGCACCGCCTGCGCGCAGGCCTGCAGCCGCTGCTGGTTGGCGGCGCGGTCGGCGGCACTGGCAGCAAAGTCGATCTGCAGCCGCCCGCCCAGGCGGCGCAACAGCACCGCGCCGTTCTCGGCCACGATGGCCGCCACTGGCCAGTGCTTGACCATCGGCTCGCTCCAACCCGCCGGGCGGCCCGTGATGGCAATCACCGGCACACCGGCGTGCTGCAGGCGCCACAGCGCGGCCAGCGCGGCGGGTGCGATGGCGCCCTGGTGGGTGAGGGTGTCATCGATGTCGGTCAGCACACCGTGCAGCGCGGCCAGGCGCGCTGCTGGCAGGCTGGCCAGCGGCAGCAGACGGGCAGAACGCGGTGCCGGGGTTGCTGCGGTTGGCGGCATCGCGGCAGTCTCACACAGCCTGGGCGGCGGCCGCCGCAGGCGTGTGGTCAGTCACAAGCCCCCGGCCGCCAGAAGGCACTGGCCATGCTTAGAATGCGGCCCTGTTTCGAGGAGCGTTGCAAGGCCAACCCCCGGCCCCAGGCTCGAGACCACATCCTGTGCAACGTCGCTCACCCCCAGTTCTTGCAGCGGGTGAGTGGTTTACCAAGTTCCAAACCCCCCATTCGCCGCAAGCTGTTCGGGCAACCTGTCTCCGGAGCCATACCCATGAACGCCGTTTTGAAACCGATCCACGCCAACCAATCCGCCATTGCCGACATCTCGCTGGCCGCCTGGGGCCGCAAAGAGCTGAACATCGCCGAGGTGGAGATGCCCGCGCTGATGGCCATCCGCAGCGAGTACGCCGCCAGCCAGCCTTTGCGCGGCGCGCGCATCACCGGCAGCCTGCACATGACGATCCAGACCGCCGTGCTGGTCGAGACGCTGCAGGCACTGGGCGCTGAAGTGCGCTGGGCCAGCTGCAACATCTACAGCACCCAAGACCATGCCGCCGCCGCGCTGGTGGAGCGTGGCACGCCGGTGTTCGCCTACACGGGCGAGACGCTGAAAGACTATTGGGACTACACGCACCGCATCTTCGAGTTCGGCGAAGGTGTCACGGGCGCCCGGCCGGGCGCCCGGGGCGCCAAGGGCGAAGGCCCGAACATGATCCTGGACGACGGTGGTGACGCCACCCTGCTGATGCATCTGGGCAAGCGCGCCGAGCAAGACCGGTCGGTCATCGCCAACCCCAGCAGCGAAGAAGAGCGCGAGCTGTACGCCGCCATCGCCGCCAAGCTGGCCACCGACGCCACCTGGTACAGCCGCAAGTCGGCCGAGATCGTCGGCGTGACCGAAGAGACCACCACCGGCGTGCACCGCCTGAACGAGATGAGCGCCAAGGGCACGCTGATGTTCCGCGCCATCAACGTCAATGACTCGGTCACCAAGAGCAAGTTCGACAACCTTTACGGCTGCCGTGAAAGCCTGGTCGACGCCATCAAGCGCGCCACCGACGTGATGATCGCCGGCAAAGTTGCCGTGGTGGCCGGCTACGGTGACGTGGGCAAGGGCAGTGCGCAAGCCCTGCGTGCCCTGAGCGCCCAGGTGTGGGTGACCGAGATCGACCCCATCAACGCGCTGCAGGCGGCAATGGAAGGCTACCGCGTGGTCACCATGGACTACGCCGCCGACAAGGCCGATATCTTCGTCACCGCCACCGGCAACAAGAACGTGGTGACCCGCGCCCACATGCAAGCGATGAAGAACAACGCCATCGTCTGCAACATCGGCCACTTCGACAACGAGATCGACATCGCCTCGATCGAAGACCTGCAGTGGGAAGAGATCAAGCCGCAGGTGGACCATGTGGTGTTCCCTGGTGTGGACGGCAAACCGGGCAAACGCATCATCATGCTTGCCAAGGGCCGGCTGGTGAACCTGGGCTGCGGCACCGGCCACCCCAGCTATGTGATGAGCTCCAGCTTTGCCAACCAGACGATCGCCCAGATCGAGCTGTTCACCCGCCAGGACGCCTACGAGAACGGCAAGGTCTATGTGCTGCCCAAGCACCTGGACGAGAAGGTGGCGCGGCTGCAGTTGGTGACGCTGAACGCACAACTCAGTGAACTCAGCGACGAACAGGCGGCCTACATCGGCGTGCCCAAGCAAGGGCCGTTCAAGCTTGACAGCTACCGCTATTGATGGGCCGGCGGCTGGCTGTTTGCACCAGCCGCTGCGCGACTTGCGCTTGACCAGACCTGGAAACGGCTCCAAAATGGAGCCGTTTTCCATTGGAGGCGAGATGGCTGTCAATCTGTCGATCAAGGGTGTGCCGCAGGCCATCGCCGAGCGGCTGCGGGCACGGGCCGAAGCCAACCACAGGTCGCTGCAGGGCGAACTGATGGCCATCGTCTGGCAGGCGGCTGCTGAGCCCGCAAACGCGCAAGCTGCCAGCCTGCCTGCCGTTGCGCATGCAGCCGCCATGCTGCCAGGCGGCGCAGGGCTGGGTGGTGTGAAGCGCGGCCACAAAAGCATCGAGCAGCTGGCAGCCGAGCATCTGCTGCGGCATCCAACGCCGTTTGCCGGCACGCTGCCGCGCGCGGTCGACATCATCCGCGCCGACCGCGACAGCCGGTGACATCGAGACTGCGGCCCATCTGGGTGGCCGAGCCGCCGGCGCGCTACCTGGTGCGACCGCCCTTGGTGGTTGACAGCAGCCTGCTGTGTGCCGTGCTGTTTGACGAACCCGAACGCGACGAAGCCCGCAACCGCATGGCCGGCCACCAGTTGTTTGCGCCCCAGTTGCTGGACCATGAGGTGGTCAACGTGGCGCTGAAGAAGCTGCGGCTCGGCATGCCGGCCGAGGCCGTGGAACAAGCCTTGCGAAGCCATCTCGCCCAAGAGCTGGAATTGGTGCCGCCCGACACCTTGGCGCAGTTTGCGCTGGCCCGGCAGTACAAGCTGTCGGCCTATGACGCGGCTTACCTGTGGCTGGCGGCCGAGCTGCCTGCCCAGCTGGCCACCTTTGACAAACACCTGGCAGGCGCGGCGAGGCAGCACCTGCGCAGCCTTGGCTGAGGCCACTGCGCCGTCACTTGCCTGCCTGCTGTCACGGCCCCAATCAAACCATGCCAACCACCCCCATCAGCATCGAATTCTTTCCGCCCAACACCCCCGTGGGCAGTGACAAGCTCAAGACCGTGGTGCGCGACCTGGCCGTGCTCGAACCCGAGTTCTTCAGCGTCACCTACGGCGCCGGCGGCGCCACGCGCGCCAAGACCCTGGCCACCGTGCGCGACATCGCCGCCGCCGGCCACGAGGCGGCGCCGCACCTGTCTTGTGTGGGCAGCACGCGCGACAACATCGCCGAGATCCTGGCCACCTACCGCGCCCAGGGCATCCGCCGCATCGTCGCGCTGCGGGGTGATTTGCCCAGCGGCACGGCGGTGGCCGGTGAGTTCCGCTATGCCAGCGAGCTGGTGCACTTCATCCGTGAGACACAAGGCGCCGATTGGCACATCGAGGTGGCGGCCTACCCCGAGTACCACCCCGAGCAGCGCTACGCCGCGCGTGACCTTCAGCACTTTGCCGACAAGATCAAGGCCGGCGCCGACTCGGCGATCACCCAGTTCTTCTTCAACCCCGACGCCTACTTCCACTTCGTCGATGAAGTGCGCAAGCGTGGTGTGGTGGTGCCCATCGTGCCCGGCGTGATGCCGATCCACAGCTTCGCGCGCATCGTGCAGTTCGCCCAGCGTGACGGCATCGAGATCCCACGCTGGGTGATGCTGAAGATGGAGGGCTACATGGACGATGCCGCGTCGATCCGCGCCTTCGGCATCGATGTGGTGGCGCAGCTGTGCCAGCGGCTGATCGACGGCGGCGCGCCGGCCATCCATTTCTACGCGCTGAACCAGAGCGCGCTGACGCTGGAAATCTGCCAGCGCTTGAAAAGGTAGACAGGCGCCGGTCAGCCCACCGGGGTCAGCCCACCGGGTCTTGCACACCAGCCGCCTGCGCACGCAGCCACTGCGCCAGCGCCAGCACATCGGGCCGTTTGTCGGCGCCGGGCGCGCGCAGCAGAAAGTAGGCCCGGGCGGTGTCGGTGGCCTCACCGAAGGGCACCACCAGCTGGCGCTTCTTCAGCAGCGCATCGATCAACGGGCGCCGGCCCAGCGCCACGCCCTGGCCGGCCACGGCGGCGGCAATTGCCTCGTTGTAGCTGCTGACGGTGAGCTGGGCCTGCGGCTGCAGCGAGGCCTGGCCGGGCCTGCGCAACCAGGGCTCCCAGTCCAGCGGCATGCCACCCGGTGCGCTGGCCACCTGCAGCAGCGTGTGGTGGGCCAGGTCGGCCAGGCTGTGCAGCGGCTGGCTGCGCTGGCGCTGCAGCGCCGGGCTGCACACCGGCACCAGCACCTCGCCAAACAGCCGCTCACCGCTGTTGCGCAGGTCATCGCCGGCCACCTGCCCGTAGCGCACCGCCAGGTCAAAGCCGTCGCGCTGCAGATCACGGCGCTC
>JANNMP010000473.1:0-6201 GCA_031398015.1 Burkholderiaceae bacterium | reverse complement strand
CCATGCCCAGGTACTGGCGCGCGGGCGGGCGTTGCGCTGCGCCCTCAACCAGGTGATGGCCGATGAGGCCACGCCGGTGCCGGCGGGCGCCGAGGTGGCGTTTTTCCCCCCTGTCACGGGCGGGTAGCGCCAGCCACGGCGGCCGGCAATGCGTCTGCACCGGCCACCGCCAGCAACAGCGGCAATGCGAGAATTTGAAGCCATGAGTTCAACCCATCGCGTGCGCATCCAGGCTGCCGATTTCGACCTGTCCACCGAGGTGGCGGCGCTGCGCGCCGGTGACGGCGGCGTGGGCGCGGTGGCGGTGTTCGTGGGCACGGTGCGTGACCGCAGCGCTGGCCAGCCCGGCCAGATCAACGCGATGGAGCTGGAGCATTACCCCGGCATGACCGAGCGCGCCATCGAGGCCATGATCGATGCCGCCCAACAACGCTTTGGCCTGCGCGCGGTGCGCATCATCCACCGCGTCGGCCTGCTGCAGCCGTTGGACCAGATCGTGCTGGTGGCCGTCAGCGCGGCCCATCGCGGCGAGGCGTTCCAGGGCTGTGAGTTCCTGATGGACTATTTGAAGACCCAGGCACCGTTCTGGAAAAAAGAGACCACGCCGGCCGGTGCCCACTGGGTGGACGCGCGGGTGGCCGATGACGCGGCCTTGGCGCGCTGGGGGCTGCCAGCCGCCAACGCTGCCTAGCACGCAAAGAGCGCGGCTTGTCGGCCAGTGTGACGGCGTTGCAAGCCGCTGCGGTGGCGGGCGGCGCGGCCATTGGCGCGTTGCTGCGCTGGGCCGCAGGCCTGGCATTCAATGGCCTGTGGGCGGGGTTTCCGCTGGGCACGCTGCTGGTCAACGCACTTGGTGGCCTGTTGATCGGCGTGGCCATGGTGGTCTTTGCGCGCAGCCCGCATGCGCTGCTGCGCCTGCTGCTGGTCACCGGGCTGCTGGGCGGCTTCACCACCTTCTCGGCGTTTTCAGCCGAATCGCTCGGCCTGCTGCAGCGGGGTGACTGGGGCCTGGCCCTGGTGCACAGCGCAGCACACCTGCTGGGCGCGCTGGCCTGCACGGCACTGGGGTTCGCGCTGGCGCGCTGGCTGTTGCACTGATCAACGCGCGCTGCGCGGCGCACTGGTCAACGCGCTGCGCGCATCGGGCGGGGGCCCGTCCTGTGCATCGAAGTGCAGCACCAGCGCGCGCAACGCCTCGCGCATGCGCTGCAAATCCCGCACGCCCAGCGTTTGCAGGCGCTGGGCTTCATGTGCCTTGGCGTGGGCCAGCAGCGGCGCCACATGGTGCAGGCCGGCGGAGGTCAGCGCCACGCGGGCGCGGCGGGCGTCGGTGGCGTCAGCACGGCGCTGCACCCAGCCTTGGGCTTCGAGCCGGTCGAGCGTCTTGGTCACGGTGGGCTGCTGGGCCAACACTTCCAACGCCAGCTGGCCGACGGTCAGCGGCTCGCTGTCTGACAAGGTGGCCAGCACCCGCCATTCCAGTGAATTGAGCCCGGCCTCACGCAGGCGTGGCTCGAAGCCGCGCCACAGCGCATGGCTGGCACGCGCCAGCAAGTACGGCAGGTGCTGGTGGACAAAACGTTCGGGCATTCGGGCTTGCCGGTGGCGGTGGTGGCGAACATCGGGGCTGGGTGAAACCCCGCTTGCCATTGATCAATGAATTTTCATACATTCAGGCCACGATGCGATCACCGGACATTCCCGCAACCGTTGCCGCTGCCGCCGCAGCCAGCACCCAGCCGGGCGACGTGCCAGCACTGGCGTTTCGCGCCGCCATGGGCCGCTTTGCCACCGGTGTGGCCATCATCACCTGCCGCGGCCCGGGCGGCGCGCCGGTGGGGCTGACGGCCAATTCCTTCAGCGCGCTGTCATTGGCGCCGCCGCTGGTGCTGTGGAGCTTGCGCCAAGCCAGCACCAACCTGGCGGCATTCGACGACGCACCGCACTTTGCGGTCAACGTGCTGGCCGAATCACAAGTGGATTTGTCGCGCCGCTTTGCGTCGCAGCAGGCCGACAAGTTCACAGACGGTGTCTGGGCCAGCGGCCTGGGCGGTGCGCCGGTGCTGGCCGGCTGCGCAGCGGTATTTGAGTGCGCGCTGGCCAGCCGCCAGTTGGCGGGTGACCATGTGCTGTTCATCGGCCAGGTGCTGCGGCTGGCTGACTTGAGCGTGGCGCCGCTACTGTTCCAGGGTGGGCATTACCGGATGCTGGGAGAAGTGCTGTGACCGCGTTGATGACAACACGCACCGAGGCCAAATGGATCGACAGCTTTGCCGACACCTTCCGCCTGTGCGGCGTGAGGCCAGGCGATGCCTGCGCGGTCTTGTCCGAAACCCAGTCGCGCCAGGCCCTGGTGCAGTTGAGTGAGCTGGCGCTGGCCCGGCTGGGCGCACGCTGGTTCCATGTGGTGGTGCCCACGCCGCGCCAGAGCGCGCCGGTGCCAGTGCGGTCCACCGGCGCGTCAGATGCCATCGGCCAGTTGGCGCCGGTGGTGGCAGCGCTGGCGGGCAGCGTCTTCATTGCCGATTGCACGGTGGAAGGCCTGCAACATGCGGTTGAGCTGCCGCAGATTCTCAAAGGCGGCGCCCGGGTGCTGGTGGTCAGCAATGAGCACCCTGAAATCCTGGAGCGCACCGCGCCGCATGCCGAAGACGAAGCCCCGGTGCGTGATGCGATGCGTTTGCTGAAAACCGCCCGCGTGATGCAGGTGACCAGTGCGGCGGGCACCGATCTCACGGTGTCGCTGACCGGCGCGCGCATCGGCGGCGTCTGGGGTTTTTCTGCCAAGCCCGGCACGCTGACGCACTGGCCCGCAGGCCTGGTGCTGGCCTTCCCGGCGGCGGGGTCGGTCAACGGCAGCCTGGTGCTGGCGCCGGGTGACGTGAACCTGACCTTCAAGCGCTACCTCGCCGACGCAGTCACGCTGCAGATCACCGACGACCATGTCACCGCCATCAACGGCAGCAGCGTCGACGCCGAGCTGATGCGCGGCTACCTGGCCGCCTGGGGCGACCGCGCGGCCTATGCCACCAGCCACCTGGGCTGGGGCCTGAACCGCCGCGCCCGCTGGGATGCGATGACGTTCTACGACAAGGCTGATTTCAACGGCACCGAGCTGCGCGCCTTTGCCGGCAGCTTTCTCTACAGCACCGGCGCCAATGAGGTGGCGGGCCGCCACACCCAGGGCCATTTTGATTTGCCGATGCGTGGTTGCACCATCACCATCGACGGCGTGGCGGTGGTCACAGCCGGCAACCTGGCATGACAGCGCCGCAGCCCGTGACCCACACCGCGCTGGCGCACCAACGTTGGGGCGCTGGCGGCACGCCGGTGCTGCTGTTGCACGGTGTGGGCGGCGGCCGGCAAGCCTGGGACGTGAGCGGCACCGGCGCAGCGCTGGCGGCAGCGGGCTTCACCGCGTTGGCCGCTGACTTGCCGGGTTATGGTGCGTCGCTGCCGGTGGCGCCGTCCACCCTGGCCGGCATGGCCGCAGCGGTGGTGCAGACGCTGGCTGCCTTGGGCACCGGCCCGGCGGTGCTGGTGGGCCACAGCATGGGCGGCATGGTGGCGCAGGAGGTGGCCGCCACCGCGCCACAGTGGGTGCACGGGCTGGTGCTGGCCGGCACATCGCCCGCCTTCGGCAAGCCGGGCGGGGACTGGCAGCAGGCATTCCTGCAGAGCCGCTTTGCGCCGCTGGACGCCGGGCTGGGCATGGCCGGCCTGGCGGCGTTGCTGGTGCCCACGATGGTGGCGCCTGGCGCTGCGCCGCAGGCCATCACCGCCGCCCAGCAGATGATGGCCGCTGTGCCCGAGGCCACCTACCGCGCCGCCGTGGCGGCGCTGGTGGCGTTTGACCGGCGCGCCGACCTGCCCAACATCGGCGTGCCCACGCTGGTGATCACCGGTGCGCACGACCGCACCGCGCCACCCGAGGTGGCACGCAAGATGGCCGAGCGCATCCCCGGTGCCACCTGCCTGGTGCTGCCCGGCGCCGGCCATCTGCTCAACATCGAGCAGCCGCATGCCTTCAACACCGCGCTGCTGCAGTTTCTGCAGCCGCGCTGACTTCTCCAGGAGCCCTGACGATGTCTGCCGTGCTGTCCAACCTGCTTGTGGCCGAAGCCACCACCGCCACGCGCTACCAGCCGTCGCACATCTGCGGCAACCCCGCAACGCTGTCGCCGTTGCAACGGGAACTGATCGCGCGCGCCGCTGGTCTGGGCCCCGGCTTTGCGGCGCGTGCCGAGCGCCATGACCGCGAGGCCAGCTTCCCGTTCGACAACTACGATGATTTGCGCCGCGCCGGCCTGCTGGGCATCTGCGTGCCGCAGCGTTTTGGCGGCCTGGGCGCCGACTTTGCCACCTACGTGATGGTGTCGGCCGAGATCGGCCGCTGGTGCGGCGCCACCGCGCTGAGCTTCAACATGCATGTCTGCGGCTGCCTGTGGGCCGGCGAGATCGCCGATTCACTCGACATGACAGCGGCCCAGCGCGTCAGCCATGAGGCCAACCGGGCGCTGCACTTCGGCCGCATCGTCAACGAAGGCAAGGTCTACGCCCAGCCGTTCTCCGAAGGTGGCGCCGCCGCCGCCGGTGCCGCGCCCTGGGGCACCACCGCGCGTGAGGTGGCCGGTGGCTACATCGTCAACGGCAAGAAGATCTTCGCCAGCCTGGCCGGCGCGGCCGACACCTACGGCGTGCTGTGCACGCTGGAGCGGCCCGAGCGCGGCGGTGTGGCGGCCGGCGGCAGCCGGCGCGACGCGATGTACCTGGCGGTGCCGGCCGATGCGCCCGGCGTGCGCGTGGTCGGCGACTGGGACCCATTGGGCATGCGCGGCACGGTCAGCCGCAACCTGCTGTTTGCCGATGTGTTTGTGCCCGACACGGCGCGTTTGATGCCCGAGGGCCTGTACTTCCAGGCCGCCAGCCGCTGGCCGCACATGTTTGCCACCCTGTCGCCCACCTACCTGGGCGTGGCCCAGGCGGCCTATGACTTCACCGTGCAATACCTGCGCGCCGAGGTGCCGGGCATGCCTCCCGTCAAACGCCGCATGTACCCCACCAAGCAATACGCGGTGGCCGAGATGCGCATCAAGCTGGAGGCCACACGCGCGCTGTTTTTGCAGAACGCGCGCGACGCATGTGTCGACCCCGACAAGGACACGCGCATGCGCCTGTACGCCGCGCACCACACCATCATGGAAAGCGCCAACGACATCTGCCGCCTGGCCATCCGCACCTGCGGCGGGCAAAGCATGCTCAAGAGCCTGCCGCTGGAGCGGCTGTACCGCGATTCACGCTGCGGCTCGTTGATGCTGCCCTGGACAGCCGAGCTGTGCATGGACCGCCTGGGCCGTGAATGCCTGTACGAAGCGGGCGAGCGCGACGAAGCCATTGAGTGACGTTGTGGGCCCGCTCTGGCAGCGCTTTGCCGGTGTGGCGGCGCGCACGCCCGCTGCGCTGGCGTTGCAGGCCGGCAGCCACTGCCTGACACACCGCCAGTTGCTGGCCATGGCCGACGCGCAGGCGGCGCGCTGGCTGGCCCAGGGCCTGGGCAGGGGCTGCTGCATCGGCTGGCTGGGCCACAACAGCCCACAGATGCTGGCCGCGCTGCTGGCCTGCGCCAAGCTGGGTGCGGTGCTGCTGCCACTGAACTGGCGCCTGGCGCTGCCCGAGCTGCTGGCCATCGCCCGCCATGCCGGCCTGTCGGCGCTGTGCAACACGCCCGAGTTGCACGACCTGGCCGAAGCGCTGCGCGCCAGTGTCGACATGACAGGCCCGGCAGCGCCGCTGCAGCCCGGTGATGTGCTGCTGGTCTACACCAGCGGCACCACCGGTGAACCCAAGGGCGCCATCCACACCCAGGCGGGCCTGCTGGCCAACATCGACATGGCGGTGGCCGTGCAGGGCCTCAGCGCAGCCGACCGGGTGCTGGCAGTGTTGCCGCTGTTCCATGTGGGCGGGTTGTGCATCCAGGTGCTGCCTGCGCTGGCGGTGGGCGCAGCGGTCAACCTGCATGCCCGCGTCGATGCCGGCGCCTGGCTGGCTGACGTGGCCGCCTGGCGGCCCAGCACCAGCCTGCTGGTGCCGGCAGTGATGCAGGCGATCCTGGCGCATGGCGCGTGGCCGCTGGCCGACCTGTCGGCGCTGCGCTTCTTGAACAGCGGCTCGTCGATCGTGCCGGTGGCGCTGATCGATGCC
>JANNMP010000410.1:0-5758 GCA_031398015.1 Burkholderiaceae bacterium | reverse complement strand
GCCTCGGCCGAGGTGGCCAAGGCCATCCCCGCACTGGCCGATCTGGCCGGCCGTATCGGCGATCGGCAAGTGCGCAACCGCGGCACGATCGGCGGCAGCCTGGCCAACAGCGACCCGGCCGCCTGTTACCCGGCCGCCGTGCTTGGCCTGGGCGCAACGATCCACACCGATCGCCGACAGATCGCCGCAGACGACTTTTTCAAAGGCCTGTACGAAACCGCGTTGGCCGAAGGTGAGCTGATCACCGCGGTGAGCTTTCCGGTGCCCGAAAAGGCCGCTTGGCAGAAGTTCAAGCAGCCGGCGTCGCGCTTTTCAATGGTCGGTGTGTTTGTCAGCAAAGGCCCGCAGGGTGTGCGGGTGGCTGTCACCGGTGCCGGCGCGGGCGTGTTCCGCGCCACGGCGCTGGAGGCCAAGCTGGCGGCCAACTGGTCAGCGTCGGCGCTCACCGGCGCCACGGTCAGCGCCGATGGCCTGAACAGTGACCTGCATGGCTCGGCCGAATACCGCGCCGCGCTGATCCCGGTGCTGGCCGCGCGCGCCGTGTCCTGAGCCTGTTGTGCCGTGTGTGAAAACGCCGCACCCGGTGCGGCGTTTTTCTTGGAGCTTCAAACTTGTCTGACACCGCCCTGCCCACCAGCATCGACGACACCCTGGCCCGCCTGGCAGCGCTGGACTACATGGCCGACCGCCAGCTGGCCACCGGCGTGTACCTGGCGCTGAAGCTGCAGCGCCCGTTGTTCCTCGAAGGGGAACCCGGCACCGGCAAGACCGAGATCGCCCGCACGCTGGCGTTGATGCTGGGCCGGCCGCTGATCCGCCTGCAATGCCATGAGGGTCTGGACCTGGCGGGTGCGGCTTACGAATGGAACTACGGCCGCCAGATGATGGAAATCCGCCTGGCCGAGGTGGGCGGCGCAGGCGTTGACCGCGATGTGCTGGCCAGCCAGTTGTTCAGCGAGCGCTTTCTCACCAAGCGGGCGCTGCTGCAGGCCATCGACCCGGCCAACCCGGTGCCGCCGGTGCTGCTGATCGATGAGCTCGACCGCGCTGACGAGCCCTTCGAGGCCTTCTTGCTGGAAGTGCTGGCCGACTACCAGATCACCATCCCCGAGCTGGGCACGGTGATGGCCCCAGCGGGGCGCCCGCCCATCGTCATCCTGACCAGCAACCGCACGCGTGAAATCCATGACGCGGTCAAACGCCGCTGCCTGTACCACTGGGTGGGCTTCCCGGATGCCCAGCGCGAGCTGGACATCCTGCACCGCCGCGTGCCCGGCATCGGGCCGGCGCTGGCGGCGCAGATCGTGACCTTCATCCAGAAGCTGCGTGGCATCGAGCTGACCAAGTTGCCCGGCATTGCCGAGACCATCGAATGGACCCGTGCGCTGATGGAGCTGGACGCTGTGGTGCTGGACCCCGAGGTCATCCAGCACACACTGGGCGTGTTGCTGAAGTACCAGGACGACATTGCCCGCCTGCAGGGCAGCGAGGCCGCCCGGCTGCTGGAGCAGGTGCGTGAGGAAGCCCGCACCGCGGGTGGCTGACATCATGGCCCCCACGTCGCTTCGCTCCTGCCCCCGAGGGGGCGGTCAGCCGCCTTCGTGCGGCCCGGCGGCGGCTGAGCCCGGGCGTTGCTGATGCTGCCGGCAAGCCACTCCCCAGGTCATCTGGCCGAGAACGTGCTGCATTTCGCCCGCGTGCTGCGCACTGCTGGCATGCCCATCGGCAGCGACCGTGTGCACGCGGCGCTGGCTGCCCTGCAGGTGGCCGGGCTCGAGAGCAAGCGTGATTTCCATGCCGTGCTGTCGGCCTGCCTGATCGACCGCATCGAGCACCGCGCGCTGTTCGACCAGGCCTTTGTGCTGTTCTGGCGTGACCCGGATTTGATGGGCCGCATGCGTGCGCTGCTGTTGCCCAAGGTGGTGGTCAAAGACGGCGTCGAGCCGCCGCCGCCCGAGAACCGCCGCCTGGGCGAAGCGCTGTTTCCGCACCAGCCCAACCGCACACCCGAGCAACCCGAACAAGAGCAGATCGACATCCATGCCGATCTGACCTGGAACGACCGCGAAGTGCTGCGCCAGGCCGATTTCGACACCATGAGCGCCGATGAATGGCGCCAGGCCCAGCGCCTGTTGTCGCAATTGCGCCTGGTGGCCGAGCCGCTGCCCACGCGGCGCAAACGCCAAGCCAGCCGGCCCGGCAGCGCCGACTGGCGCGCCACCATGGCGGCCATGGCGCGCCACGGCGGCGAGCTGTGGACGATGCGCTGGCGCGCACCGCGCATCCAACCCGCACCGCTGCTGGTGCTGGCCGACATCTCGGGCTCGATGAGCCGCTATTCACGCATGCTGCTGCACTTTGCCCATGCGCTGGGCCAGGCCAGCGGGCGCGGTGGCGGCAAGGTGGAAAGCTTCGTCTTCGGCACGCGGCTCACCCGCACCACCCGGCTGCTGAAGAACCGCGACCCCGACATCGCCGTGGCCCAGGTGGTGCGCGCGGTGGCTGACTGGTCGGGCGGCACCCGCATCACCACCAGCCTGCATGACTTCAACCAGCACTGGGCGCGCCGGGTGTTGACCGGGCGCAGCACGGTGCTGCTGATCAGCGACGGGCTGGAGCACGGCGACACGCGCCAACTGGCCTTCGAGATGGAGCGGCTGCACAAGCGCTGCCGCCGGCTGGTGTGGCTGAACCCGCTGCTGCGCTTTGCCAAGTTCGAGCCACGCGCCGCCGGCATCCAGGCCATGCTGCCGCACTGTGACCGTTTCCTGCCGGCGCACAACTTGCAGAGCCTGGCCGATCTGGTCCAGGTGTTGGCCGCGCCCCCGCACTGAGCGCCCGACTGACCACGTTCTCCAACATCCAACACCGACACCATGGAACTCACCAGCCAACAAACCCTGCCCGTCACCCAGGCCCAGGCCTGGGAAGCACTCAACGACACCAGCATGTTGAAGGACTGCATCCCCGGCTGCGAGTCGATCACGCCCAGCGGCGACAACCAGTACGAGGTGCTGATCACCGCCGCCATCGGTCCGGTCAAGGCCAAGTTCAAAGGCAAGCTGCAGCTGGAGAACCTGCAGCCGCCCACCAGCTACATGCTGCGCTTTGAAGGCCAGGGCGGCGCTGCCGGCCATGGCAAAGGCACGGCCGAGGTCAAGCTCGAAGCCACCGGCCCCAACACCACGCTGCTGCACTACACCGCGCGCGCCACCGTGGGCGGCAAGATCGCGCAGCTCGGCTCGCGCCTGGTCGACATGGCGGCGCAGAAGATGGCCACCGAGTTCTTCGAGACCTTCAACAACAAGCTGCAGGCGCGCTACCAGGTGGCGGCGGTGCCGGCAGTGGTGCAGGCGCCGCAGGGGCTGGTGGCGCGGCTGCTGGCCTGGTTGAAGAAGCTGCTGGGGGGGTGAGCCTGCCCCACAACGCGCTAGCGACAATGGCGGTATGCAAGCCCGTGGTGTGCACCTGCATTACAGCTTCGAGTCCAGCGGCCAGCGTGGCGCGGCGCTGCACAACCCGCTGTTCGATCTGCTGTGGGCCGTGCATGAACATGGCTCGATCCAGCATGCGGCGCGGCGCATGGGCGCCAGCTACCGCCATGTCTGGGGTGCGCTCAAGCGCTGGGAGGCCACGCTGGGCGAACCGCTGGTCACCTGGGCGCAAGGCCAGCCGGCGCGGCTGACACCGTTTGCCGACCGCCTGCTGTGGGCCGAGCAGCGCGCCCGCGCCAGGCTCACGCCGCACATCGAGGCCTTGCGCGCCGAGCTGGAACATGTGCTGGCCGACGCGCTGGACGGCAGCCGGCATGTGCTCACCATCGTTGCCAGCCATGACCTGGCGCTGCCGCTGCTGCGTGATCTGGCCAGCCAGGCGCATGGCCTGCACATCGACCTGCGCTTTGCCGGCAGCCTGGACGCGCTGGCCGCGCTGGCGCAGGGCCGCTGCCTGGTGGCGGGCTTGCATGTGCCACCGCTGCCGGGTGGTTCAGCCTTGTTTGCGGCCGCGATGAAACCACTGCTCAAGCCCGGCCAACACATGCTGATCGGCTGTGTGCGCCGCAAGCAGGGGCTGATGGTGGCCGCCGGCAACCCGCTGGGCATCACCGGCCTGGCCGACCTGGCGCTGCGGCCTGGGCGGGCGCCGCGCTTCGTCAACCGGCAACCAGGCTCGGGCACCCGCCTGCTGGTCGAGCACCTGCTGGCCGAGCAGGGCCTGGCGGGCAGCGCCATCAGCGGCTGGGCCAGCCCGCCCGAAGACAGCCACCTGGCACTGGCCGCCGCGTTGGCCAGCGGCGCGGGCGATGTTGGCCCCGGCATCGAGGCGGCGGCTGCGGCCTTCGGCCTGGGCTTTGTGCCGCTGGTCGATGAAGACTACTTTCTGGTCTGCCTGAAAGACACGCTCGACCACCCCGCCGTGGCCAAGCTGCGCGCCGCGCTGGCGGGTGACGCCTGGGCGCAGGCGCTGCAGGCGCTGCCGGGTTATGCACCGTCGCAGGCCGGCCAGGTGCTGTCGCTGACCCAGGCGCTGCCATGGTGGCACTTTCGGGCGCCGAAGAAGGCGGCGGTGCCGGCTGCGGGCTGAGCGCTGCGCCACGCGACCGTTCGCTCAGCCGAGTTCGCAGTCCGGCTGTTGGCGCATCCAATCGGCCAGGCTGCGGCCGGGCTCGTCGCGGAAGCTTTGCTCCAGCACGCTGATGGCCTCGATGCGGTCGACGCGGAAGCTGCGGAAGTCTTGCCGGTGCTCGCACCAGGCCACCAGCGTCCACACCTGGCCCCAGAAGAAACTGCCCAGCGGGCGCAGCGTGCGCGCACTGGCCTGGCCCGACAAATCCAGGTAGTGCAGGCGCAGCTTGCGCTTGGCCTCGGTGGCCAGGCGAAGGGTTTCCAGCCGGGCGCGGGTGGCTGTGTCCGGCCCCACCGGCGGGGCGTAGACGGCCAGGCTCTCGGCGGCGGCGCGGGTGGCCGCCGGCAGCACCGCCAGCACCTTCGACAGCGCGGCCTCGGCGCTGGCGGCCAGCGGGCCGTCGAGCCGTGGCATCGCCAGCCGAATGGCTGCCACCAGCGCCTGCGCTTCGCCGGTGTTGAACATCAGCGGCGGCAGGTCGAAGCCGGCGCGCATGCGGTAGCCCACGCCGGCCTCGCCTTCGATCGGCACGCCTTGCAGTTGCAGGTCAGCCACATCGCGGTACACCGTGCGGGTGGACACCTGCAGCCGCCCGGCCAGCCAGCCGGCCGTGCTCAGGCGCCGGCCGCGGATCAGCTGCACGGTCTGGAACAGGCGGTCGGCGCGGCGCATCGGGGCTGTCGGCCAGCGGTGCGGCTATTCACCGTCCCAATAGTCCACCGGCTGGCCGTCGCGCAGGATGGCGTGCAGCGCCACCGGCGGGTCACCCGGCGTTGCGCCCGGCCGGTCGTCGTACCAGCCGGTCTTGCGGCTGTCGGGGTACTCGCAAATCTCGGGCGTGTTCTGGCTGCTCAGTGCCAGGTAGCGCAGCTCGCTGCTGCCGGTGTTGCTGATGGCGTGCGCGGTGTGTGGCCCGCCGGCGGGGCAGCCCACCACGTCACCTTCACGCAGCGGCTGGCGGCTGCTGCCAAAGCGCAATTCACCCTGGCCGGCCAGCACCACGAACATCTCGTCGTTGTGCCAGTGGCTGTGGAAGGGGAAGGCCTGCTTGCCCGGCGGCACCGCCACCAGGCTGCAGCCCAGCAGTTTCAGCCCCAGTGCGCTGCCGATGCGGCCCAGCCGCGCCTCGATG
>JANNMP010000378.1:0-2708 GCA_031398015.1 Burkholderiaceae bacterium | reverse complement strand
CCTTGTGCAAGCAGTTGTGGACTTCGGCGAACTGAACCCCCAACTGACTTGGCGCCAGCCGCAGCGCGCCACGGCGGCATGCGCCTGCAAGCAGTGCGCAGCAGCACGACTGCAAGGCCGAGGTTGTGGGGCCGGGCGGGGCTTGGCACGCGAGGCGCGGCGGCAACCGCACGCACAGCACGCTGCCCCGTCGTGTGTTCGCGTGCCAAGCCCCGAACGGCCCCACGGCCTCGGCCTTGCCGCCACGGTCTCGGCATGCAGACATCCTGCGAGGGCGCGTGCTGTGCCGCAGACGAACGCTGTCACTCCGCGAACGCCGGGTGCCGCCAGACGCCTGGAATGCTCTCAAGCTCCCAGCACCCGGCCTGCTGCATCATCGGCCGATGCCAGCATGCTGGATCGACACCCACTGCCACTTTGACGCGCCCGAATTCGACGCCGACCGCAGCGCGGTGCTGGCCAGCGCCCGCGCTGCCGGCGTCGGCATGCTGGTGCTGCCTGCGGTGCTGGTGGCCCACTTCGAGACGGTGCGCGCGCTGGCCCATGCCCATGGCCTGGCCTATGCGCTGGGCATCCACCCGCTGTGCGTGGGCCAGAGCAGTGACGACGACCTGGGCCGCCTGGCCGACGCGCTGGCCGCGCACCGCGATGACCCACGCCGGGTGGCGGTGGGCGAGATCGGGCTCGATGTCTTGGTGCCCGGGCACGACGCGCAGCGCCAGCAGCGCTTCTACACCGCGCAGCTGAAGCTGGCGCGTGATGCCGGCCTGCCGGTCATCCTGCATGTGCGGCGCTCGGCCGACGGCCTGCTGCAAGGGCTGCGGCGGTTTGCCGTGGCCGGTGGCATTGCCCACGCCTTCAACGCCAGCCGGGCGCAGGCCGATGTGTTTGTCGGCATGGGCTTTCGGCTGGGCTTTGGCGGCGCGATGACGTTTGAGCGCGCGCTGCAGATCCGCCGCCTGGCCACTGATCTGCCGGCATCGGCGCTGGTGCTGGAGACCGACGCGCCCGACATCGCGCCGCACTGGCTGTACCGCACGGCGGCGCAGCGCGAGGCGGGTGAGGCCACCGGCCGCAACCAGCCGGCTGAGCTGCCGCGCATCGGCCAGACCCTGGCCACGCTGCGCGGCTGGACGCTGGATCAGACGGCAGCCACCACCAGCGCCAATGCGCTGGCGGCGCTGCCGCGGCTGGCGGGTTTGCTCAGGGCTCCCGGCTGCGCGGGCTGAGCGGGGTTTCAGGCACCGGGTAGCCGGCCGCGCCGAAGGTGGCGGCGACGGCCTTGTGGGTGTCGAAATACACCTGCCAGTAATGGTCGTTGTGGGTGTACGGGCGCACACACAGCAATGGGCCCTCGGGCGTGAACTGGGTGATCTCGACATCGGGCGCCGGGTTGGTGGCCACATTGGGGATCTGCGCGATCGACGCCTTCAGCCGGGCGATGGCGTCCAGCGGGTCCACGCTGTTGGCCACCTTGGCCACGCAGTCGACCCGGCGGTGCGGCAGGGTGGTGAAGTTCTGGATGCTTTCGGAGAACACCTTGTTGTTGCCGATGATGGTCAGCACGTTGTCGGGCGTGATGATGGTGGTGCCGAACAAGCCCACCTCATGCACCGTGCCGGTGACACCACCGGCCTGCACAAAATCACCCACCTTGAACGGCCGCAGCACCTGCATGAACACGCCGGCGGCAAAGTGCGCCAGCAGCCCGCCCCAGGCGGTGCCGATGGCCAGGCCCGCGCCGGCCAGCAGTGCGGCAAAGCTGGTGGTCTTGACGCCGAAGATGTCCAGGATGGCCAGCACCAGCACCACGTTGAACATCACGCCCAAGATCGACTTGAGGTAATTGGCCAGCGTGGCATCGACCTTCTTGCCGCGTTCCAGCGCCACGCCGATGGCGCGCAGCACCAGGCCGATCAACCAGCGGCCCACAATCCAGGCAGCCAGCGCGCCCAGGACCTTCAGCCCGAAATCCGCGCCTTCGGTGGCGATAAAAGTGACGATGGTGTCGACGTTCATGTGCTCTCACTCCTGTGCTTTTGTGGCCATTCCCGTCGGACGGCGGGCGATGATGGCATTGGGTTGGGGGGCACACAACCGATCCGCTGTGCAATCCTGCCCATGAATGGCGCTCCAGTTTGGGATGGCGCGGCCGACGCGCGCGGCCCCGGCCTGGCGCTGCAATGCCTGGCGCCGGTGGCCGGGCCGCGCACCCGGCTGCTGCTGCTGGGCAGCTTTCCCGGGGTGGCGTCGCTGGCGGCGCAGCAGTACTACGGCCACCCGCGCAACCAGTTCTGGCCGCTCTTGTCAGCCATTTGGCAAACCGACCTGGTGGCGCTGCCCTATGCCCAGCGCTTGCAGGTGGTCCAGGCGCGTGGCCTGGGCCTGTGGGACGTGCATGCCAGCTGCCAGCGCGTGGGCAGCCTGGACGCCGCCATCCGCCACGCCATGCCCAATGATCCGCGTGGTCTGGCCGCCAGCCTGCCGGCACTGCAGGCCATCGCCCACAACGGCGGCGAATCAGCGCGGGCCATGCGCGTGACTGGCGCCTTGGGCTTGCCGGTGTACCGGCTGCCGTCGTCCAGCCCGGCCAACGCCAGTTGGCGCTTCGAGCGCAAGCTGGCGGCCTGGCAGGCGGTGTTCAGCGCCCATGGCCTGGCCTGATGGCCAAGCAACAACAGGCCCGGCTGGCGCCATGACGAAGCGGC
>JANNMP010000341.1:0-3369 GCA_031398015.1 Burkholderiaceae bacterium | reverse complement strand
AAGGCCTGGCGGCTGCTGTCGTCGACAAACTCGGTGCCGTAGGCCTGGGCGCGGGCGGTGACGGTGCGGCCTGCCACCAGGCGGTGTTGATCGACCACCGCCTGCGGCAGCAGCAGCACATGCTGCGCCCCACCGGCATCGGCATGGAGCGCCAGCAACTGCAGCCGCACCAGGCCCGGGCGGTCGGCCACCGCCGCCACGTCGATGATGCGGTAGGGGCCGGCGGCAGCGCGCTGTGCGCCGCCCGAGCTGTTGCTGGACGCATCACTCGACGCCGAGCTGCCGGCCGACGCCGACGAGCCGCCGGCAGCCGATGACGCGGCCAGGCTGCCGGCATGTGCGGTGGTGGCCGTGGTGGCGGCTGTGGCCAGCACGGCGGCGGCCAGGATGGTTGCCAGGACAGGTTGCATGCACGGCTCCGGTTGCGCCACCATCATACGGAGCGTCGGCTGCCCGGCGCCCTGGCCGGCGGCCAGCGTCGGCTCAGCCGCCCGCCGCAGCGGCCTGTGCAGCCTGCGCCGCGCGCACCTCGTCACGCACCTGCTCGGTCAGCTCGGCCTTCAGCGCGGCAAATTCGGGCGTGGTCTTCACCGAGTAATGGCGCGGGTGCGGCAGCGGCACCACGCGGTCGAGCTTGATGCGGCCCGGCCGTGCGCTCATCACCACCACCCTGCTGCCCATGAACACCGCTTCGTCGATGTCATGGGTGACGAACAGCACGGTCTTGCGCTCACTGTCCTTGTCACCCTCCCAGATGCCCAGCAACAGCTCTTGCATCAGCTCGCGGGTTTGGTGGTCGAGCGCGCCAAAGGGCTCGTCCATCAGCAGCATGCGCGGCTTGTTGGCCAGCGCACGGGCAATCGCCACCCGCTGCTGCATGCCACCCGACAGCTGCTTGGGAAAGTGCCGCTCGAAGCCGCGCAAGCCCACCTGGTGCATGAACAGACCCGCCTGCTCCAGCTGCTGGGCGCGTGGCAGGCCGCGTTCACGCAAGCCGAAGCAGATGTTGTCCAACACCGTGAGCCACGGAAACAGCGTGTAGCTCTGGAACACCATGCCGCGGTCGGCGCCCGGGCCGCTGATGCGCGCGCCGTCCAGCAGCACCTGGCCGGCGGTGGGTGTGTCCAGCCCGGCGACGATGCGCAGCAGCGTGCTCTTGCCGCAGCCGCTGGGGCCCAGGATGGTGACGAAATCGTTCTCGGCCACGTCCAGATCGGTGGCCTGCAGGGCCAGCGTGCTGCCGCTGGCCGACACGAAGCGGCGCTCGACACCGCGCACCTGCAGCAATGCTGGCGTGGTGCTGGACAACTGGTTCATGCGCAAACCTCCACCCGGTTGCGGCCGTTCTGCTTGGCGCGGTACAGCGCCGCGTCGGCCGCGCGCAGCCAGGCGTCGGCACCATGGCCGGGCTGCTGCACGCCCACGCCAATGCTCACTGTCACCGGCTGGCCGGCCAGCAGCGGCGCCTGGGCCACCAGCTGGCACAGCGCCTGGGCCACCGCCACCGCATCGGCCTGCGAGGTGCGTGGCAGCAGCAGCACGAACTCTTCACCCCCGGTGCGGAACAGCATGTCGGCCTGGCGCTTGCGCTCGGACAAGGTGCCCACGCAGCGCACCAGCACCTGGTCGCCCACGGCATGGCCATGGCGGTCATTGATGGCCTTGAAGTGGTCGATGTCGATGGCCAGCAGCGCGTTCATGTTCAACACGCTGGACTGGCTGTGCGCCAGGCGCGCCAGCTGGGCATTCATGTGGCGGCGGTTGTAGGCGCCGGTGAGCGGGTCGGTCAGCGTTTGCTGCACCAGCGCGCGCTGCAGGTCGCTCAACACATTGAGCACCACGTTGATCATCACCAGCGTCAGCGCCAGGGTGGCAAAGAAGCGCACCGCCACCGCCGGCCCCAGCACATGCAGTGTCAGCGCCGTGCCAACAGCCAACAGGGCCACGCTGAGCGCCAACGCCAAGCGGCGCTGCAGCGTGAAATAGCTGACAAACACCGCCGGGTAGGCCCAGAACACGCCGTGCAGCCCCTGCAGGTGGATTGCGCTGCACACGGCCACCATGAAGCCCAGCGTCATGATCCAGAACGGCACCGGCGCCGGGCGGCCGCGGCGCAGCGTCCAGGTGTTGGCCGCCATCATCACCTGCGTGCTCAACACCAGCAGCCCCAGCGCCTCACGGCCCGACAGCAGGTGGTTGACCGAAAACGGCAACAACAGCACAGCCGACAAGCCGCTCAGGATCATCGCGATGCGGTCGCGGTGGTCGGCCAGGGCGTCGTCGTCGACGCGCAGGGCGCGCGCCAGCCGGGCCAGGATGTGCATGCCCAGCACATCGGCGCACGGCGCGCCGGCTGTAGGCCGCCGCGCCATGCCAACCGGGGCGGGCGTGACGGCTGTCATGCTGCGTGGCAGCGCAGCGGCAGTCAACGCAGCTGGGCCCATGGAAACAGCCGCCGGTTGAGCGCCTTGAACGCGGTGTCGCTGACCAGCCCGATGAGGCCGATGACGATGATGCCGAAGATGATCTGGTCGGTCGCCAGCAGCGCCTGGCTGTCGGTGATCATGTGGCCGATGCCGCTGGAAGCGCCGATCAGCTCGGCCACGATCACGTAAGTCCAGGCCCAGCCCAGCACCATGCGCAGGATTTCGGCGATCTCGGGCGCCGCGCCGGGGATCAGCACCCGGCGCACCAGGCTGGCATCGTTGCTGCCCAGGGTGTAGGCGGCCTCGACCAGATCACGCCGGGTGTTGCCCACCACCACCGCGATCATCAGCACCAGCTGGAAGAAGCTGCCGATGAAGATGACGGCCAGCTTCTGCGCCTCACCGATGCCGGCCCACAGGATCAGCAGCGGGATGAAGGCACTGGCCGGCAGATAACGCGCAAACGACACGAACGGCTCGAAGAACGCCTCCACCGGCTTGTAGGCGCCCATGGCCACGCCCAGCGGCAGCGCCAGCGCGGCGGCAATCACAAAGCCACCCAGCACCCGCCACACCGTCATGCCGATGTCGCCGGCAAAACCCTGCTCGGTGAGCAAGGTGTAGCCGCTGCGCACCATCGTGATCGGGTCGGCCAGAAAGGTTTTCTGCACAAAGCCGCCCAGCGTGGCCACCGCCCAGACGGCGAAGAACAGCACGAAGAACGCGATGCCCAGCGCCACCTTGGCGCCCGGGGCCACCGGCACCAGGGGTTTCATGACGGCCCCCGGGACGACGGGTACCTCGTCCCACCCCCCGTGGGGGTGCGGGCCGGCTTGGGGCGGCCCGGCGCTCGGCCCGCAGTGGACTTCACTTCAGGAAGCGGGTGTCGGCCAGCTTGGCCAGGTCAGGGATGGCCTTGATGATGCCCACCGCCAGCAGCTGC
>JANNMP010000299.1:0-6135 GCA_031398015.1 Burkholderiaceae bacterium | reverse complement strand
CAGGCCTTCACGCATGTCGTCGCCGGCAATCTCGACCTTGGCTTTCTTGGCCAGCTCGCTGTCGTCGATGTACTTGTTGATGACCCGGGTCATGCCGCGCGCAGGCCGGTCAGGTGAGTGCCGCCGTCACGCTGCGGGATGTTGTTGGTGAAGCAGAGCACGTTCTCGTTGTAGCTCTCGTTCCACTGCATCGCCACTTCCACACCCACATTGCTGCCCTGGTCGCTGAGCTTGTCACCAGCGGCGTGGAAGATGTTGCCGTGCAGCACCTTCTTGCCGGTGTTGATGAATTGCACAAAACCACGCACACCGCCGGCAAAGGCAAAGTTGTCTTCCTTGCCGTAACGCTCATCGACCAGGCGGATGCGCACGCCGTTGTTCAAGAAGCTCAGCTCACGCAGGCGCTTGGCCAGCACGTCGTAGTGAAAATCGATGTGGCTGAAGATGGTCTCGTCGGGCAGAAAGTGCACCTCGGTGCCACGCGCCTCGGTGTCGCCCACGATGCGCAGCGGCCGGGTGTCGACACCGTCACGCTGCTCGATCAGCCCGTCTTGCGGCACGCCTTGCGCAAACTCCATGAAGTGCGACTTGCCGTCGCGGCGGATCGTCATGCGCAGCCACTTGCTCAAGCCATTGACGCAGCTGACACCCACGCCGTGCAGCCCGCCTGAGACCTTGTAGCTGTTCTGGTTGAACTTGCCGCCGGCGTGCAGCTCGGTCAGCGCAATCTCGGCCGCACTGCGCTTGGGCTCGTGCTTGTCGTCCATCTTCACGCCCGTGGGGATGCCGCGGCCGTTGTCGATCACGCTGACGCTGTTGTCTGAGTGGATGGTGACGATGATGTCGTCGCAATGCCCGGCCAGCGCTTCATCGATGCTGTTGTCCACCACCTCGAACACCAGGTGGTGCAAGCCGGTGCCATCGGAGGTGTCACCGATGTACATGCCCGGGCGCTTGCGCACCGCTTCCAGCCCTTCGAGGATCTGGATGCTGCCCTCGCCATAAGCGTTGGACGCTTCGGACCCGGTGGATGCCGCAGCGCCTTCGGCTGTGGGCACGGCACGTTGGGTGACGCCGCTGCTGGCGGTCTTCTTCGGGTCTTGCGGCAAGGTCGATTCGGTCATCGTTGCTCTTCAAGGCCGCACAGCGGCCGCATCCACAAACTGACTGGAACCCCCGCCTGGCGGGGGGCAGGGGGTGCCCAACGGACCGGCAGCATGCCGATGCGGTTTGCTGGGCCCCAGGGCCCATCAAATCCGCATCGGCATCACGACGTACTTGAACCCTGTTTGCTCGGGCACGGTGATCAGCGCGCTGGCGTTGCCGTCCTGCAGCTCGATCTTCACCATGTCGTGGCTGATGTTGGCCAGCGCGTCCATCAGGTAGGTGACGTTGAAGCCCACCTCGATGCTGTCGCCGTTGTAGTCGATCTCGATCTCTTCCTTGGCTTCTTCCTGCTCGGCATTGCTGCTGGCAATGCGCAGGGTGCCCGGCTCGATGTTGACGCGCACGCCCTTGAACTTTTCACTGGTCAGGATGGCGGCGCGCTGCAGGCTGGCCAACAGCGCAGCGCGGCCCAGCGTGACGCTGTTCTTGTGGTTCTTCGGGATCACGCGGTTGTAGTCGGGGAACTTGCCCTCGACCAGCTTGGTGACGAAGGCCATGCCCGAGAAGCTGAACCTGGCCTGGTTGGCGGCAAAGCGCATCTCGATGGGGGTGTCCTCGTCCTTGAGCAGGCGCTGCAGCTCCAGCACGGTCTTGCGCGGCAGGATCACCTCCTGCTTGGGGATCTCGGTTTCCAGCTGGGCCTGGGCCAGGCCCAGGCGGTGCCCGTCGGTGGCCACCAGCGTCAGCTGGCTGCCCTCGGCCACGAACAGGATGCCGTTTAGGTAATAACGGATGTCGTGCACGGCCATCGCAAAGTGCACCTGGTTGATCAGGGTCTTCAGCGTCTTCTGCGGCACGCTGAAAGCGGGGCCGAAGTCGGCCGACTCGTTGACCAGCGGAAAGTCATCGGCCGGCAGCGTCTGCAGCGTGAAGCGGCTCTTGCCACCGGTGAGCGTCAGCTTGTTGGCCGCAGCTGTCAGCGTCACCGTCTGGTCACTGGGCAGGCTGCGCAAGATGTCGATCAACTTGCGCGCGCCCACGGTGGTCTGCAGGTTGCCGGCCTCTCCTCCCAGTGTGGCCTGGGTGCGCACCTGAATCTCCAGGTCGCTGGTGGTGAACTCGATGTCCTCGCCGGTTTTCTTCAGCAGCACATTGGCCAGGATCGGCAGCGTGTGCCGCCGCTCGACGATGCCGGCCACACTTTGCAGGGCATCGAGCAATTTTTGTTGCGGCGCTTTCAGAACAATCATGTCTTCCTCTTTAACCCTGGTAGTACTGGTAGAGAGCGGTGAAATCTGTGAACAAGCGCATTTTCGCTTGTCTTTTCAAGGCCTTGGCCGGCCCACAACCCTGTGCACCGGTGCCCCGGTGCAAGGCGGATGACCGACAACAACTTCTGTTGCGCCCAGCAGCCTGTGGATGACTGTGGTCTTGTTCAAAACTTGTCCACACAGCTGTGCCTTGACATGCATCGCGGGCCTCAGCCTTTCAAGGTCTGTTCCAGCACATGCAATTGCTGGTTCAGCTCGGTGTTTTTCTGCCGGTCACCACCGACCTTGCGCACCGCATGCAGCACCGTGGTGTGGTCACGCCCGCCAAACAGCTCACCGATCTCGGGCAGGCTTTTTTGCGTCATCTCCTTGGCCAGGTACATCGCGATCTGACGCGGCTTGGCAATGCTGGCCGGGCGCTTCTTGCTGTACATGTCGGCGATCTTGATCTTGTAGAAATCAGCCACCGTCTTCTGGATGTTCTCCACGCTGATCTGGCGGTTCTGGATGCTGAGCAAATCTTTCAGCGCATCGCGCGCCAGTGCGATGTTGATGTCCTTGTGGCTGAAGCGGCTGTAGGCCAGCACCTTGCGCAGGGCGCCCTCCAGTTCACGCACATTGGCGCGCACGTTCTTGGCCACGAAGAAGGCCACGTCTTCGGGCATCTCGGTGCCTTCGGCCAGCGCCTTGCGGATCAGGATGGCGACCCGCATTTCCAGCTCGGGCGGTTCGATGGCCACCGTCAGCCCGGCATCGAAGCGGCTGGTCAGGCGCTCATCGATGTCGACCAGGCCCTTGGGGTAGGTGTCGCTGGTCATGATGATGTGGGCCCGCTTGGCCAGCAGCGCCTCGAAGGCGTTGAAGAACTCCTCCTGGGTGCGGTCCTTGCCGGCAAAGAACTGCACATCGTCGATCAGCAGCAAGTCCAGGCTGTGGTACTTGGCCTTCAGCTCGTCGAAGGTCTTGCGCTGGTAGTTTTTGACCACGTCGCTGATGAACTGCTCGGCATGCAGGTACAGCACACGCGCATCGGGCTTGTCGCGCAGCAGCGCGTTGCCCACGGCGTGCACCAGGTGGGTCTTGCCCAGGCCCACGCCGCCGTAGATGAACAGCGGGTTGTACATCACGCCCGGTGCACCGGCCACATGCAGCGCGGCGGTGCGCGCCATCTGGTTGGCGCGGCCGGCCACCAGGGTGTCAAAGCTCAGCGCGGTGTTCAGCTTGTGGCTGTTGGACGCCGGCGGCGGGTGCAGCAGGCTGCCAGCGGGCCGGCCGCCGCCTGCCGCTGCGCCGTGGCCAGGCTGCAGGCCATCGCCATGGCCATGGCCGCCCAGCGCCGTGCGCACACTGACCGCAGGCGCCTGGCCGTTGAGTAGGGCCGCAGCACGCACCGGGCCGCTGGCTGCCAGCATGCGCGCTGGCGGCGCGGCGTCGCGGGCTGCCAGCGCCAGCTCCAGCCGCACGGTTTGGCCGGCCAGCGCCGTCAGGATGTTCTCGATGCGGTGGGCGTATTGCGAGCGGATCCAGTCCAGCTTGAAGCGGTTGGGCACGCGCACCTGCGCCACCGCATTGCCCTGGCCGTCATCGCTGATGTCGGCCGGCGGCAGCGCCCGGATCCAGGTGTTGAATTGCTGTTCTGACAGCTCGGCGGCGAGTTGGTCGCAACCACGCTGCCACAAGTCTGGGCTCATTGTGGACAAGTTCTTCTGAGAGCAGCCGCATTGTAGGACCGCACGGGCCCCGGGCTGGCAGTTATCCACAGTCGTGGGGTCGCCGTCAACTGCCCGTGCAAGCCACGGTTTGTGGTGCAAGTGTTTGACCGCAAAGGGTGTTTTTGCTCTAATAGTGGGTTTCCCCAACGCGCAGGCGCGCTGGGCCTGAAGCGCAGCAAACCCAGCACAGCAGCCCGCCCGCCCGGTTGCCGTGGGGCCAGCGGGCGCAGACGGCCCGACAGCGCAGCCCAACCCACCGCACCCGGCACCTGCCGGTGCAGCCTGCGCCCGACGCACCAGCGTTGTGGGGCCCCTGAAGGAATTGACCATGAAGCGCACCTACCAGCCTTCCAAGACGCGCCGCGCCCGCACGCACGGTTTTCTCGTGCGCATGAAGACACGTGGCGGCCGTGCCGTGATCGCTGCGCGCCGCGCCAAGGGCCGCAAGCGCTTGTCGCAGGTCTGAGCGGCGCGCTGGCGCCGCCGTGCTCTCACGCTGGCCCCGGGGTTGGTGCGGCGCAACCGGCCATGGTCGGGCATCTGCTGCGGTCGGCCGACTTTCGCCGGGTGCTGCGACTGCCACCCTGTGCGCGCAGTGCGCACTTCGCTGCGCACCATGTGGCGGCGCGCCCCAGCCTGCCCGCCAAGCCGGTGCGCAGGCCGGCGGCGCAGCAGTTATCCACAGGTGATGCACCCAGTTGCCCACCGCCTGTGGATGACTCGCTGGCGCAAGCTGCCGACGCGCCACCTGACGGCCATTGGCTCGGCCTTGTCGTGCCCAAGAAGCACGCCCGCCGCGCCGTCACCCGCAACCTGATCAAGCGCCAGATGCGTGCAGTGATGGCTTGTCTGGTTGCACAACTGCCGGCTGGCCTGTGGGTGCTGCGGCTGAAGGCGCCGTTTGACCGCCAGGCGTTCATCAGCCCGGCGTCGGTGGCCTTGCGCCGGGCGGCACGCAGCGAACTGCAGCAGTTGCTGCAGCGTGCTGCTGCACCGGCAGCCGCGCGCTGACGGGCAGGCTGTGCGCAGCGTCCACAGCGGCCAGGCAGGCGCCCGGCACATGCGTCACTGGCCACGCCAGGCATTGCTGGGCCTGGTGCACGGCTACCGCTTGCTGCTCAAATCCTGGCTGGGCAATGCCTGTCGCTTCGAGCCCAGTTGCTCGGCCTATGCGCTGGGTGCGCTGCAGCAGCATGGCGCGGCCGCCGGCAGTTATTTGGTGGCACGCCGCATCTTGCGCTGCCAGCCGTGGTGCGCCGGCGGCTGTGACCCGGTACCGGCCAGTGCCCCGCCCTTGTTCACCCGATTGTTCTCTTCGAAGACCCGTCCATGACCGACATCCGCCGTTCCATCCTCTGGATCGTGTTCTCCGTTTCGCTGGTGATGCTGTGGGATGCGTGGAACACGCACAACGGCCAGCCGTCGATGTTTGCGCCGGCGCCGCCCAAGGCCGTGGCCACCGGTGCGCCAGCGCCGGCATCGCCCCAGGGTGTGCCGGCGGCGGGCCTGCCAACGGCGGGCGTTCCGGCGGCCGCCACCACGGCTGCCAACCCGGCTGCCACTGGCGCCACGCCGGCCCCAGTCGGCGCAGCGGCCATGCCCACCGCCGCCGCAGCGGGCGCCACCGGCAGCGACAAGCTCAGCATCCGCACCGACGTGGTCAAGGCCACGCTGGACAGCAAGGGCGGTGACCTGGTCAAGCTGGAGCTGCTGAACTACAGCGACGCGGTGGACCCGACGCAGCGGGTGACGCTGTTCGACAGCAGTGCGCAGCGGGTGTACCTGGCGCAATCGGGCCTGGTGACCACGCAACCCGGCATCAGCCTGCCCAACCACCTGACACAGATGCGGGTGCTGCCCGGTGAGCGCACGCTGGCCGACGGCGCGCAAGAGCTGCGTGTGGTGTTCGAGTCGCCCGAGGTCGGCGGCACCCAGCTGGTCAAGACCTACAGCTTTCGCCGTGGCAGCTACACCGTGGCGGTCACGCATGAATTCCGCAACAACTCGGCGGTGGCCGTGGCGCCGCAGCTGTACTTGCAGCTGGC
>JANNMP010000284.1:0-3267 GCA_031398015.1 Burkholderiaceae bacterium | reverse complement strand
ATCACGTAGCCACCAAGGTGTTCCTTGGTGTCGGCGAACGGTCCATCCTGGATGTGCCGTTTGCCGTCACGGACCTTGCGCACCTGGGCGCCAGTACACGCGAGGCTGAAGAGAACTGCGCCGTGATGGTGGTGGACCAACTGCGTGCCTACCTCGAACATGGCGAGGTCGCCAACGCGGTGAACTTCCCCGCCGTGCAGATGGCGCGTGAATCGGCCTGGCGCGTGGCCATTGCCAATGCCAATGTGCCCAACATGCTGGGCCACATCACCACCACCATGGCGCAGGCGGGGCTGAACATCCACAACATGGTCAACAAGAGCCGGGGCGAGATGGCCTACACCCTGGTGGATGTGGACAGCGCCATCGAGCCCGCCGTGCTGGCGCAGTTGCGCGCCATCCACGGCGTGCTGGCGGTCAACGACCTGCCCGACACGGCGCGCTGACTTGCGCTCGGGTGCGGCCCGCCGGGCCTCCCACCGCAGGCAAGGGGCTGCTGACGCCGCCTGGCCCGGGTCGGCTGGCATAGACTGGCGCGCCCCGGCCCCACGGCCACCAACCGAGCCCGCACCGGCCCGCCCACACATGACGCAATTCAACCCTGGGCGGGCAGCGCGTGCTGCCCGCGTTCTGGCGCTCACCGTCCTGGCCGTTGCCGCCACGGCCTGCAGCACACCACCAACGGCGCCGCGCTGGCAAGGCGAGCGCCCGGCATCGCTGCTGTGGGTGGGCAACAGCTATTTCTACTTCAACAACAGCATGCACGGCCATGTGGGTGGCCTGCTCAATGCGGCCGGTGTGCGTGGCGTGCGCCAGACCTCGGTCACCATCAGTGGCTCAGGGCTTGACTGGCACGACATGGCGTCGCACTTCAAGCCCGGCACCGGCATGGCGCGCTACAGCTTCAATGCCAGCAACGAGGTGGTGTTCAACAGCTTCGAGCGTGCCTACGACATGGTGTTGATGATGGATTGCAGCCAGTGCCCCATCCACCCCAAGCTGCAGCAAGCCTTCAACGACACCGCCAAGGCGCACATTGCCAGCGTGCGCGAGGCCGGCGCCGAGCCGGCCTTGTTCGTCAGCTGGGCCTACCAGGACCAGCCGCAGATGACCGAACAGCTGGCGGCCGAATACACCAAGGCCGGCCGCGCCAACAACGTGCGCCTGGTGCCGGCCGGGCCGGCATTTGCGGCGTCCATCGCCAAGCGGCCCGACATCAACCTCTATGCGCCCGACAAGCGCCACCCCAGCCTGGCCGGCACCTACCTGGGCGCTGCGGTGGTGGTGGCCAGCCTGTTCAAGACCTCACCGGTGGGCAACAGCTACACCGCCGGCCTGCCGGCAGACGTGGCGTTGCACCTGCAAACCGTGGCCTGGGACACGGTGCAGGCGTTCAAGCCCTGACGCAAGACAGCCTGGCCGGGCGCCAACAGCGCCTGTGTTCAGCGCTCGTACTCAAACCCGTCGGCCGGCGGGTGGATCCACACCGCGCCGGGCTGTGCCACCGGGCCGTTGGAGAGCGCAACAACCGCGCTGCCAGCTGGGTCGGCCGGGGCGGTGGCCACGGCCGTGGCCCTTGCGGCGGCCAGCACCGTTGTTGAACCAACCGGCACCAGCTTGTTGGCAGACACCAGCTTGGCGCGGGCGGGCAGTGGCTGCACGGCCGGTTGGGCAAGTGCATCGGTGGCGACCAGCACGTTGCCTGCGGCCAGGCCCAGGCAAACAACAAGTGATTTCACGCAATTCTCCCGACGGTCGGATCGACCCGTTCTGGATATCGGCACGCCCAGTGCCGAACTTGAGGCCGGCCGGCGCGCCTGGCGCAAGCAAGGCAGACACCGGGCCAGCGCTGCAGGCGCGTGGGCGGCAGATGCCCTGGTACAAGCCAACCCCCTGTTCCATGGGGCCGGCCCCAGGCGAAGCATCAGCCGCGCACCTCATGGATGCCGAGCTTGCGGTGCAGCGGTGATTCGTCGGCGATGAACAGGTAAGCCGGCTGCGCAGGTGCCAGGTTGCGCAGGCTGACGGCGGCGTAACCCGGCGCGCAACAGGTGTCGGCCTCGGCCAGGCGGAACGTTTGCGGTGACAGCGCGTCAATGGCGACCTGCACGCTGCCCTCGATCAGGTGGAACACGCTGGCCGGTGAGCGGGCCGGCAGGCGCAGCGTCTGGCCCGGGCGCAACATCAGGGCCGAGTAGCCCAGCACGTTCTGCACGTCGGCGCCGGTCTCGGGGTTGACATAGGCCACCTGCACCGCATCGGGCGCGGCGTCGTCGGTCGCCAGCTTCTGCAGCGCGGCCCGCACCTGCACCCAGGGGAAGCGCAGCATCGGATAAGCCTTGCCGCTGCGCTGGAACACCGGCATCGGCACCACACCGCCGCTGGCATCGCGGCGTTGACCATGGCCCGCCCGGGTGGCTTGGCGCGCACCATCGACGTGGTAGCTGGCTTCCAGATAAAACATCAAGGGCAGGTCCAGCACGTCGAGCCAGACCACCGGCTGGTCGCCGTCGTGGCCGTGTTCATGCCACAGGCCGGTGGGCGTGAGGATCAGGTCACCGCGCTGCATCACGCAGGTCTCGCCGTCCACCGTGGTCCAGGCGCCCTCGCCCTCCACCACCATGCGCACCGCGTTGGGCGTGTGGCGGTGTGACGGCGCCCACTCACCCGGCAGCAGCAGCTGCATGCCCAGGTAGATGGCGGCGCTGGCCTGCATCTTGTCCAGCCCGTGGCCGGGGTTGGCCAGCACCAGCACGCGGCGCTCGGCTTTTTCGATCGGCGTCAGTTCGCCCGCCTGCAGCAGCAGCGGCTTCAGCGCTGCATACGGCCAGTGGGTGGCCAGCGTGGCCGTGCGCGGCTGCCCGGCGGGCATCACCGCGCGCAGGTTGGGCCACAGCGGCACCAGGTTCTGCTGGGCCAGCGCGGCGCGGTAGTCGGCGGGCAGGTCCTCCATGCGGCCCAGGGTGTTCTCGCTCATGGTCGTCTCCTTGTGCATTTGCGGTGGTGTGGTCGGTGGTGTCGGTGGTGTCGGTGAGCGCCAGCGCCGCTGCAATGCCGCCGATGCCACCGCCGGCAATCAGCACTGGACGCTGCTGTGACGTGTTGCGCATCGGCTGCATCCCGGTGTGGATGGCCACAGTGTCGGCAGCGCTGCAGACGGCGTGCAGCCACATGCTGGTGTGGCGGGCATGCCGTTTCCTGATCATGCACTGGCGCAGCAAACTCCAGTCCTCTAGAGGACTGGATCAATCAAGCATGCGTCTTGTC
>JANNMP010000280.1:0-27544 GCA_031398015.1 Burkholderiaceae bacterium | reverse complement strand
TGATGCTGGTGCTGCTGATCATCTTCCTGATCACCATCCCTGTGGTCACCCAGAGCATCACGCTGCAGCTGCCCAAGGAGCGCAACGTGCCCACCCAGACCAAGCCCGAGAACGTGCTGCTGGCCGTCAGCAAGGACGGCGATGTGTACTGGAACACCCGCAAGATGCCCGACATCGAGAGCGTGGTGGCGGCGTTGAAGGTCGAAGCGGTGAAAGAGCCGCAGCCCGAGGTGCACATCCGTGGCGATGAAGAAGCGCGCTACGAGGCGGTGGGCCGCCTGGTGGTGGCCTGCCAGCGCGCGGGCATCGCCAAGGTGGGCTTCATCACCGAAGCGCCGCCCCGGCAGTGAGCAGACGAGGATCGAACCATGTCAATGAACGTCGGCAACGCCAGCGGTGAAGACGAGGTGATGGTGGAGATGAACACCACACCATTGATCGACGTGATGCTGGTGCTGATCATCATGCTGATCATCACCATCCCGCTGCAGACGCATGCGGTGAAGATGAACATGCCGGTGGGCCCGAGCAGCGCGCCGCCCAGCCCGCCGGTGATCATCCGCATCGACGTCGACTTCGACGGCACCATCGGCTGGAACGGCACCGTGGTGGCTGACCGCGCCGAGCTGGAGAACAAGCTGGCCGAGGTGGCCGCCCTGCCCGACCAGCCCGAGGTGCATCTGCGGCCCAACAAGCTGGTGTCGTACAAGGTGGTGGCCATGGTGATGGCCAGCGCCCAGCGCCTGGGCGTGACCAAGATCGGCCTGGTCGGCAACGAGCAGTTTCTGCAGTGAGCAGCATGATGAAGAACACCGCCGTGCGCCTGCTGGCCGGGCTGATGCTGGTGGCCGCGGCGGGCGCCGCACAAGCGCAACTGCGTCCCGAGGTGGGCAAGCCGCTGCAGGCCGCGTCTGACCTGCTCAAGGCCGGCAAGAGCCGCGAAGCCCTGGCCAAGGTGCGCGAGGCCGAAGCCGTGGGCGGCAAGACCGCCGCCGAATCGCTGTTGGTCGACCGCATGAAGGCGGCAGCCGCCCAGCGCGCCGGTGACAGCGCGGTGGCCATGCAGGCGCTGGAGTCGTTGTACGGCAGGGTCTCGGGCGCCGAACAAGGCCAGGTGGCCGAGCAACTGGCCAGCGCCTACGCCACGGCCCGCGACAACGCCCGCGCAGCGCAATGGGTGCAGAAGGCCCAGAGCGCCGGCAACAACAGTGCGTCGCTGCGCCAGTTGCAAGCCTATCTGCAGGGCAACAGTGGTGACTACGGCGCCATCGCCAAAGAAGCGGCGGCGGCCGTGGCCGCTGCTGAGCAAGCCGGCAGGCGGCCGGAAGAAGGTGATCTGCTGCGCCTGGCCGATGCGCAATCGCGCAGCGGCAATGCCGCCGGCCAAGCTGCGACGCTGGAAAAGCTGTTGTTCAACCACCCCAAGAAGGACTACTGGTCGATCTACCTGGCGCGCCTGGCACGCAAGCCAGGCTTTGCCAGCCGGCTGAACCTGGACCTGATGCGCCTGCGCCTGGCCACCGGCTCGCTGGACAAGACCGACGACTTCATGGAGATGTCGCAGCTGGCACTGCAGGCCGGCCTGCCTGCCGAGGGCAAGGCCATCGTCGACAAGGGCTTTGCCAGCGGCGCGCTGGGCACCGGCGCCGAGGCCGAGCGCCACAAGCGCCTGCGTGAGCTGGCCAACAAGCAAGAGGCCGAAGCCAAGGCCTCGATCGACCAGCGCGCCGCCGCCGCCGCCACCGCCAAGGACGGCAACGAGCTGGTGCAGATCGGCTACGCCTACACCACCATGGGCATGGCCGACAAGGGCATCCCGCTGATCGAGCAAGGCATTGCCAAGGGTGGCCTGAAGCGGCCCGACGATGCCAAGCTGCGGCTGGGCATGGCGCTGCTGCAGAGCGGCGCCAAGAACAAGGCCCGGGCGGTGCAACAGCTGCGCAGCGTGACAGGCGCCGACGGCACGGCCGACCTGGGCCGGCTGTGGGCGCTGGTTGCCAACACCCAGGGCGGCTGAACCCGCCCGACAAGATCGGCCACACCATGCGTTTGCTGCACACCATGCTGCGGGTCGGTGACCTGCAGCGCGCCATCAACTTCTACACCCAGGTGCTGGGCATGGGCCTGTTGCGCACGACACAGCGGCCCGAGCAAGGCTACGACCTGGCGTTTGTGGGCTATGGCGGGGGCAACCCGGGCCAGGCCGAGATCGAACTGACGTTCAACCACGGCGTGCACAGCTACGCGCTGGGCAGCGCCTACGGCCACATCGCCATCGGCGTGGCCGACGTGGCAGCCACCTGCGCCATGCTGCGTGACAAGGCAGCCGCGCTGGGTGGCGCCATCACCCGCGAGCCCGGCCCGGTCAAGGGCGGCAGCACGGTGATTGCCTTCATCACCGACCCCGACGGCTACAAGATCGAACTGATCGAGCGCCGCGACCTTTGATGCCAGTTAGGCCCGCAAGGCCTGCGCCTCGCGCGCCAGCTTGGTGATGCGTGCCCAGTCGCCGGTGGCCACTGCGTCGGCCGGCGTCAGCCACGAACCACCGCACACCTTGACATTGGGCAACGCCAGGATCTGCGGCGCGGTCTCCAGGCTGATGCCACCGGTGGGGCAGAAGACGGTGTCGGTGAACGGCCCTGCCAGCGCCTTGAGCATCGCAATGCCGCCGGCCTGCATCGCCGGGAAGAACTTCAGGAAGAACAGTCCGTCGGCATTGGCCGCCATCACCTCGCTGGCAGTGGCCACACCGGGCAGCAATGGCAGGCCGATGCGCCGGCAAGCGGCACCGATCTCGGCGGTGTAACCGGGGCTGACGGCAAAGCGGCTGCCGGCGTCGAGCGCGGCTTGGGCATCTGCGGCTGAGCGGATGGTGCCGGCGCCCACCACCGCATCGGGCACGGCCTTGGCAATGGCCTCGATGCACTGCAGCGCCACCGGCGTGCGCATCGTCACTTCCAGCACTTTGACGCCGCCGGCCAGCAGCGCCTCGGCCAGCGGCACGGCGTCTTGCACACGTTGCAGCACGATGACGGGGATCACGGGGCCATGGCTGGCCAGGCTGAGGGTGTCGAGCATGGGGGTTCCTGCAGTTGGTGGTGGGCGTGGGCGTGGGTGCGGGTGTGGCCGTCTGGCGTCAAAGCCAGGTGACCGCACCTTCTTCGGCGCTGCGCACCGTGCGCCGCATGCCGCCGAACAGCTCGCGGCCCAGGCCGTGGGCGTTGTCCTCGGCCTGCTCGGCAGACAGCGTGGCCAGCGGCCGGGCAGCCCAGTCGCTGGGGCTGACCAGTGCATCGAGCGTGCCCGCCACCGCGTCGAGGCGGATCACATCACCGTCGCGCACCCGCGCCAGCGGCCCACCGGCCAGTGCCTCGGGGCTGGCGTGGATGGCGGCCGGCACCTTGCCAGAGGCGCCGCTCATGCGGCCGTCAGTGACCAGCGCCACCCGGAAGCCCTTGCCCTGCAGCACCGCCAGCGGCGGCGTCAGCTTGTGCAGCTCGGGCATGCCGTTGGCCTGCGGGCCCTGGAAGCGCACCACCACCACCACGTCGCGGTCGAGTTCACCGGCGCCAAAGGCCTGGTGCAGAGCCTCCTGGCTGTGGAACACCCGCGCCGGGGCTTCGACCACATGGCGGTCATCGGGCACGGCCGAAATCTTGATCACCGCCCGGCCCAGGTTGCCGTCCAGCAGCTTGAGCCCGCCGCTGCTGGAGAACGGTGCAGCGGCCGGCCGCACGATGCTGTCGTCGGGGGATTGCGCCGGCACCGGCGTCCAGGCCAGCGCGGTGCTGCCTGCTGTGGCCGCCGCCACAAGCTGCGGCACGCTGCCGTAGGCGGCGATGCCGGCGTCGGCCACGGTGGCCACGTCAGGGTGCAGGCAGCCGGCGTCGAGCAGCTCACGCAGCACCCAGCCGGGGCCACCGGCGGCCTGGAACTGGTTCACGTCGGCGCTGCCGTTGGGGTACACCCGGGCCAGCAGCGGCACCTCGGCCGACAGGTCGGCAAAGTCGGTCCAGTCGATGGTGATGCCGGCCGCGCGTGCCACCGCCACCCAGTGGATCAAATGGTTGGTGCTGCCGCCGGTGGCCAGCAGCGCGGCCATGGCGTTGACGATGACCCGCTCGTCGACCAGCCGGCCGATGGGGGTGTAGCGGGCACGGCGGATGATGCCCAGCAGCGTGGCCACCGCCTCGCGGGTCAGCGCCTCGCGCAGGCCGTCATGCGGGTGCACGAAGGCGGTGCCCGGCACATGCAGGCCCATCGCTTCGAGCAGCATCTGGTTGCTGTTGGCGGTGCCGTAGAAGGTGCAGGTGCCGGCTCCGTGGTAGGCCTGCTGCTCGGCCTGCAGCAGCGCATCACGCCCCACCAGGCCCTGGGCAAACTGCTCGCGCACCTTGGACTTCTTGTCGTTGGACATGCCGGTGGACATCGGCCCGGCCGGCACGAACACACAGGGCAGGTGGCCGAAGTGCAGCGCGCCGATCAGCAGCCCGGGCACGATCTTGTCGCACACGCCCAGCAGCAAGGCGCCGTCAAACACGTCATGGGTCAGCGCCACCGCCGTGGCCATGGCGATGGTGTCGCGCGAGAACAGCGACAGCTCCATGCCGGGCAGGCCCTGGGTGACGCCGTCGCACATGGCCGGCACACCACCGGCCACCTGCACCGTGGCGCCACGGCGGCCGGCTTCGTCACGGATCAGCGCGGGGTAGCTTTCATACGGCTGGTGCGCCGACAGCATGTCGTTGTAGGCCGTCACCACCGCCAGGTGCGGCGCACGCTCGGCCACCACCCGCAGGCGCTGGTCAGCCGGCATGCCGGCAAAGGCATGGGCGACGTTGGCGCAGCCCATGCGCTGGGCGCCGGGCGGCCGGTCAACCAGGCGCTGCAGGCGCGCCAGGTAAGCCAGGCGCTGCGGCGCACTGCGCGCACGGATGCGGTCGGTCAAGGCGGCGATGCGTGGTTTCATGGCAGTCATCATGGCAGTGCGGCTGCCATCTGGGTTGTAACTGATACATGGATTGTTATGTAACTCAGTTACATCGTCAAGCTTCGATCGCAAGCTGGATTGCAGGCCATGCCCACCTGGGCAAGCAACAAGCGCTGCTGCAACTCTGGCATGCTGGCGGCCATGCATTCACTGGCTGTGCGCGACACCGCAGCCCTGCTGTCACAGGTGCAACGGCAGTGGGGCGCTTGCTCTGACCTGTGGGTGTTCGGCTATGCCTCGTTGATCTGGCGGCCTGAGTTCGACGCCGCCGAGCACCGCCCCGCGCTGGTGCGGGGATGGCATCGCGCGTTCCAGATGCGCTCGCGCATCAACCGCGGCACGCCCGAACTGCCAGGCTTGGTGTACGCGCTGGTCTCGGGCGGCATGTGCCGCGGCATGGCCTACCGCATCCCACGTGCCCATGCCGCCGATGAACTGCAGCGGCTGTGGCAGCGCGAGATGCCCACCGGTGTGTATGACCCCCGCTGGCTGCGCTGCCACACCGCCGACGGCGCGGTGATGGCGTTGGCCTTCACGCTGAGCCGGCGCAGCCCGCAGTTCACCGGCCGCATCGACGACCTGGAGATGCTGCGCATCCTGCGCCATGCCCAGGGGCGCTATGGCAGCACGCTGGACTACCTGGTGCGCACCGCCGAAGCCTTGCGCCAGCACCGCATGTGCGACCGGGAGAGCGACCGTCTGCTGGTGCTGGCCAGCCGGGCGGGGCTGGTTTGACCGGGGCAGCGGTCAGGCCGATTCGGCCGTGGGCTGCAACCGGCCGGCTCGCTCAAGGCGTGATCGGCGGCGCCGCCGACCGCTCAGCCGCCGCGCGCACCGCAGCCAAGTCGTCGACGGTGTCCACGTCCACCAGCACACCGGGATCATCGACCTCGCAGCCAAACGAGGGGTAGCGCGCCATCAGACGCCGCGCGCCTTCATCACCGCTCAGTTGCATCAACTCAGAGCACAGCTCGGCAGCGAAACCCACTGGATGCCCTCGCCTGCCGCCGTGCTGGGCGTACACCACCGCATGCTGGGCCAGGCACTGCGCCACCCGCAGCAGCGTGGTCGGGCGAACCAGTGGCATGTCACCCGGCAGCACCAGCCAACCAGCACCATCGGCGCGCGCCGTCACCCCGGCGGCGATCGAGTACCCCATGCCCAGTTTCCGAGCATCGTGCCCACCGCCAGCGCTGCCGACCTCGGGCAGCACCACCACGTCGCGGCGCGCCACCCAACGCGACACTTCAGCGGCCAGTGGCTCGGTGGTGACCACCACCACCGGCAGGCGGCTTTCAATGGCATGGCTGATGGTCTGGCCCAGCACGCTGGCGCCGCCCAGCGCCTGCGCCAGCTTGTGGCGCGTGCCAATGAAGCGGCTGCCGCGGCCGGCAGCCAGGACGACGATGACGGGTTGGGTGGTCATGGTGGAGCGCCAAGCATGCGGGCCGCTCAGGTCGATCAACAGTCGTGGCTGTACCTAAGGTCGATCACTTAGGGTGCAACCACCATGCACACCGGCATGTGTTGCAAACCGCAGGCCAGCATGCCGGCTGACAGGCATGGCGGCATACTGGCTGCATGGACAGCCGCATTGCAGACCTGCGCAAGAGTTATGAACGCGCCGAGCTCGACGAAGCCGCCGCTGCAGCGTTGCCGCTGGCGCAGTTCGAGACCTGGCTTGAACAAGCCATCAGCGCTGAACTGCCCGAGCCCAATGCCATGACGCTGGCCACCGTGGGTGCTGATGGACGGCCGTCGACCCGGGTGGTGCTGATCAAGGGTGTGGATGCGCGCGGCCTGGTCTGGTACACCAACTTCAACAGCCGCAAGGGCCAAGAGCTGGCGGCCAACCCGATGGCTGCGCTGCAGTTCCACTGGGTCGAGCTGGAGCGTGTGGTGCGCATCGAAGGCCGCGTGCAGCGGGTCAACGACGCCGAAGCCGACGCCTACTACGCGTCGCGGCCGCTGGATTCGCGCATCGGCGCCTGGGCTTCGCCGCAAAGCCAGGTGATCGCCGGGCGGGCGGTGCTGGTGGCGCAAGCGGCGCGTTATGCGGCACGGTTTGCGCTGTCGCCGCCGCGCCCGCCGCAATGGGGCGGCTTTCGGCTGGTGCCTGACCGCTGGGAGTTCTGGCAGGGCCGCAAGAGCCGCCTGCATGACCGCCTGCGCTACCGGCTGGACAACGGCCATTGGCAGCGCGAACGGCTGGCGCCGTGACGCTGCCGGTTGCCGCAGCGCGCCGCCATCAGGCCTGGCGCACGCGCGCCGCAAAGGTCTTGCGAAATTTCTCCACCTTGGGCGCAACCACATAGGCGCAATAGCCCTGGCCGGGGTGGTTGGCAAAGTAGTGCTGGTGGTAGGCCTCGGCAGCCGAGTAGTTGTGCTCGGCCACCAGTTCGGTGACCAGCTTGCCGCCCACACGCGCATTGGCTTCGGCCATCACCGCACGCGCCACCTCGGCCTGCTCTGGCCGGTGCCAGTAGATGCCCGAGCGGTACTGCGTGCCGGCATCATTGCCCTGGCGGTTGAGGGTGGTCGGGTCATGCACGACGAAAAAGATCTCCAGGATCTCGCGCAGCGAAATCACATCGGCATCAAAGCGCACCCGCACCACCTCGGCATGGCCGGTGGTGCCACTGCAAACCTGCTCGTAAGTGGGCCGCTGCACGTCGCCATTGCAGTAGCCCGATTGCACCGCCAGCACACCCTGCACTTGCTCATAGACGGCCTCGGTGCACCAGAAGCAGCCGCCACCCAGAGTGATCACATCCTCGTTCATGCCGTTCTCCGCGCTTGCTTGCCGGCGATTGTGGTCGCCAGGGCTCAGACAGCGCCGGCCAAGGTTTCTGCACGGGCGGCATGCAAAATCGCAACGTTGAGAACACCACCCGGCCATCCACCGACCTGCTATCAGTGAACGACATTTTTTCTACTTTCGGCGTGCTCGACTGGAAGCCCTGGGTCTCGACCCTGCTGTTGCCGCCGCTGCCCTTGTTGCTGATGCTGCTGCTGGCCTGGTGGTGGCAGCGCCGCCACCCGGCGACAGCCACCCTGCTGCTGATGGTGGCCGTGGTCGGCCTGTGGTTCAGCCACTGCCAGGTCACCGGCGCGCTGCTGGAGCGGCGCCTGGTGCTGAGCCCCTCACTGTCGATTGCCCGCGTGGCCGAGTTGCGGCGCAGCGCTGCCGACAACCGCAGCGCCGTGGTGGTGCTGGGCGCCGGCGTGCGCGTTCTGGCACCGGAATACGGCGAATCACACCTCAGCAACACGGCGATGCAACGTCTGCACTACGCCCTGTGGCTGTCACGCCAGCTGCAGGCGCCGGTGATGTACGCCAGCGGCGCCGGCTGGGCGCAGGCCGACGCGCCGGACGAGGCCACCGTGGCCGCACGCATCGCCAGCCGCGACCACGGCCGCCCGCTGCGCTGGCTGGAAACCGAATCGCACGACACGCGTGGCAATGCACGCCTGGCCTTGCCCATGCTGCAGAAGGATGGCATCAACCAGGTGGTGCTGGTCACGCACGGCTGGCACATGCGGCGCGCGCTGCGCGCGTTCGAGGAAGAAGCCGCGCGCAGCGGCATGGCCGTGCGCACCGTGCCGGCGCCGATGGGCCTGCACGCCGACCGCCACCTCACGGCCATGCAGCGCTGGATGCCGTCCGCAGAAGGCCAGCAGCGGGTCTACCGGGCCCTGCGCGAGTGGATTGGACTGCTGGCCGGCGCCTGAGCCGGCTGCCACCAGGGCCAGAAACACGAACCCCCTCGGACCTTGCGATCCGAGGGGGTGGGTGGCCGATGGCCACCATGTGGAGATCCGGAGGATGGAAGTCCGGGGCCCCGTTTCATGCAGAGACTGCACGAAGTTGTTTGCCTTCATGGAAGGCAGTGCAAAGGTACTGCAAGCCAGGCCCGGGTGCAAGCAAAACTTCAAAACTTCAAGGCAAAACTTCAAGGTGGTTTCAACGCGCCATCACCATGTCGAACACCGCCTGCACACGTTGCGTGACGGCCGCCGGCATGCTGATCGCCCGGCCCCATTCACGGCTGGTCTCGCCCGGCCATTTGTGGGTGGCGTCCAGCCCCATCTTGCCGCCCAGGCCGCTGGTGGGTGAAGCGAAGTCCAGGTAGTCGATGGGCGTCTGGTCGACCAGCGTGGTGTCGCGCACCGGGTCCATGCGGGTGGTGATCGCCCAGACCACGTCTGGCCAGTGGCGGATGTCGACGTCGTCGTCGGTGACGACGATGAACTTGGTGTACATGAACTGGCGCAGAAAGCTCCACAGGCCGAACATCAGCCGCTTGGCATGGCCGGGGTAGGCCTTCTTGATCGAGATGATCGCCATGCGGTAGCTGCAACCCTCGGGCGGCAAGTAGAAATCGACGATCTCCGGAAATTGCTTCTGCAGGATCGGCACGAACACTTCATTCAATGCCACGCCCAGCACGGCGGGTTCATCGGGCGGCTTGCCGGTGTAGGTGGAGTGGTAGACCGCGCCATGGCGGTGGCTCAGCCGGTCGATGCGGAACACCGGAAACCAGTCTTGCTCGTTGTAGTAGCCGGTGTGGTCACCGAACGGGCCCTCCAGCGCATGCAGATGGCCGTTGACTTCTTTGACCGGTATGCCGTGGGCGCTGCGGCCGCTGAAGCCGGGCTCGGCCGTGGGGATGTGGCCTTCGAGCACGATTTCGGCGCTGGCCGGCACCTGCAGCCAGCGGCCGGCCTCACCCACCGCGCAGTCCACCAGCTCAGTGGCGCTGCCGCGCAGCAGGCCGGCAAACTGGTATTCAGACAGGCTGTCGGGCACCGGCGTCACCGCGCCCAGCATGGTGGCGGGGTCGGCACCCAGCGCCACCGCGATCGGGAACGGCCGGCCCGGGTTGGCAACGGCGAAGTCGCGGAAATCGAGCGCGCCGCCGCGGTGCGCCAGCCAGCGCATGATGACCTCACGCGGGCCGATCACTTGCTGGCGGTAGATGCCGATGTTCTGGCGCAGGCGCGGCCGTGCGATCGACTGCGGGCCGCGTGTCACCACCAGGCCCCAGGTGATCAGCGGCCCAGCGTCACTGGGCCAGCATGTCTGCACCGGCCAGCGCGCCAGGTCGATCTCGTCGCCAGTGTGTTGCACCTCGCGGCATGGTCCGTCGCGGCGGCGCACCGGCTTCATGTCCCACACCGCCTTCATCATCTGCACCAGGCGGCCGGTGTCTTTCAAGCCTTGCGGCGGCTCGGGCTCCTTCAGCCGCGCCAGCAGGCTGCCGATCTCGCGCAACTGCCCGACCTCGGCCGCACCCATGCCCAGCGCCACCCGGCGCGGCGTGCCAAACAGGTTGGCCAGCACCGGTGTGCTGTGGCCGGTGGGCCGCTCGAACCACAGCGCCGGGCCACCGGCGCGCAGCACCTGGTCGGCCAGCGCCGTCATCTCCAGCTGCGGGGACACCGGCTCGGCCACCCGCTTGAGCTCGCCCATGTGCTCCAACTGCGACGCAAAGTCACGAAGATCACGGTATTTCATCTGTTGAAAAGCATAACAAGTCAAGTTGATATACTTGACCGGTTATTACAAGCCTTCCTAGAATCCAGAAAGTCCATCGAATCAAGGGTATACCCGTATCAAGCGGCGTTCAGCGCTGCTGGTGTCGGTGGCGACATCTCTGCTGGCTCGCGGCCCCTGATCCGGGCTCCACGGGCCAAGCTTCTCATTATCGATCCCTGGTGCATGCACCCCGGTCAACACCGGTGGCACAAGTGCCAGGCGATCATCAACCGGAACTGACATGTCGGCGAAAGCAAGCATTCGCAATGTGGCCAGCTCTTGTGTCGAATCGGCGCGGGTGTTCCTGCGTGACGTGGGCGCTGGGCTGTTGGAGGTGAGCCACAACTCATTGGCGCTGTTGGGCTTGGTGGTGCTGGGCGTGGCGCTGTTTGCCGGTGGCCGTGCCGAGATGCGTGGCCTGGTCGAGCGCCATGCGCTGGATTGGCTGCTGGCGCGCCAGGAGGCACGGGAGCCGGTGGTGGCAGCGGCTGACCTGCTGCCAGAACCAGAACCCGACGCCGTGGCCCGCGCCACCGCAGCCGACCCCAAGGCCTTGCCGCGCCAACAGGCGGCGGTGGCCAATTGGCTGGCACGCCGCTACAAGGTGGCGCCCGAGCCAGTCAGCCGTCTGGTGCAGGAGGCCTGGGCCGTGGGCCATCGCGTCGGGCTCGACCCGACCTTGATCCTCGCCATCATGGCGATCGAGTCGAGTTTCAATCCGTTTGCGCAAAGCCCGGTCGGCGCCCAAGGCCTGATGCAGGTGATGACACGGGTGCATGACGACAAGTACGAGGCCTACGGCGGCGTGCGTGCCGCTTTTGACCCGGTGGCCAATCTGCGGGTGGGTGTGCAGGTGCTGAAAGAGTGCATTGCCCGCGCCGGTGGTCTGGAGGCTGGCCTGCGCCACTACGTTGGCGCGGCCATTTCGGGCCAGGACGGTGGTTATGTGGGCAAGGTGCTGGCTGAGCAAGGCCATCTGCGGCAAGTGGCTGATGGCCGCAGCGTGGCAGTGAATGCCAGCAATGCGATGCCATCGCCGCCGGTGGCGCAGCCCGCCGTGCCGGCCAAGATGCAGGCCGCTGATGTTGCTGTGCCGGCACCCGTGCCCGCAGCCAGCGCGCCTGTGGACGGTGACGAACGGGTGGCGCTGGCCGGGCGCTGAGCTGCCGCTGGGCGTCCTCTGGCCGCCAGTGGCCAGCGCCCCGCTCCGCTACACTGGGCGGGCTTGCGCAACTGGCGATAGGGCTGCACAGCCCGAGGTGGGTCACCACCGGGAAGCGCAGGTCGGCCCAAACAAGGGCGGCCCGAATGGGCCGACGCCGATTCCGCCGTTCGCCTGGGCAGCCCGGATGTGGGCCATGGTTGCAACGCAGCCATGGCCGCAGGCTCTGCGCCCCGCCGGGTCTTCAACCCAGAGGACTGCCCGATGTTTGACCGCACCCAATCCACCGTGGCCCAGACCGACCCCGAGCTGTGGGCCGTCATCGGGCTGGAAGATGCGCGCCAGGAAGCGCACATCGAGTTGATCGCCAGCGAGAACTACGCCTCGCCCGCAGTGATGCAGGCCCAGGGTTCGCAGCTGACCAACAAATACGCCGAGGGCTACCCCGGCAAGCGCTACTACGGTGGCTGCGAGCATGTGGACGTGGTCGAGCAGCTAGCGATCGACCGCGCCAAGCGCCTGTTCGGCGCGGCCAACGCCAATGTGCAGCCCAATTCGGGCTCGCAGGCCAACCAGGCGGTGTTCTTTGGCCTGTTGGAGCCGGGTGACACCATCATGGGCATGAGCCTGGCCGAAGGCGGCCACCTGACCCACGGCATGGCGCTGAACATGAGCGGCAAGTGGTTCAAGGTGGTCAGCTACGGGCTGGACGCCGCCGAGGCCATCGACTACGACGCCATGGAGCGGCTGGCGCATGAACACCGCCCCAAGCTGATCATTGCCGGCGCGTCGGCCTATTCACTGCGCATCGATTTCGAGCGCTTTGCCAAGGTGGCCAAGGCGGTGGGTGCGTACTTCATGGTCGACATGGCGCATTACGCCGGCTTGATCGCGGCGGGCGTCTACCCCAACCCGGTGCCGCACGCCGATGTGGTGACCAGCACCACCCACAAGACGCTGCGCGGCCCGCGCGGCGGGCTGATCCTGATGCAGGACGCGGTGGCCAGGCAAATCAACAGCGCCATCTTCCCCGGCATCCAGGGCGGCCCGCTGATGCATGTGATCGGCGCCAAGGCGGTGGCCTTTCAAGAGGCGCTGCAGCCGGCATTCAAGGCCTACCAGCAGCAGGTGGTGAAGAACGCTGCCGTGTTGGCCGAGACCCTGGTGCAGCGCGGCCTGCGCATCGTCAGCGGCCGCACCGAGAGCCATGTGATGCTGGTCGACCTGCGGCCCAAGGGCCTGACCGGCAAGCAAGCTGAAGACCTGCTGGGCAGCGCCCACATCACCTGCAACAAGAACGGCATCCCGAACGACCCGCAAAAACCGATGGTGACCAGCGGGATCCGCCTGGGCAGCCCGGCAATGACCACCCGCGGCTTTGCCGAAGACCAGGCGCGCCAGACCGCCCACCTGATTGCCGATGTGCTGGACAAGCCCGGCGATGCAGCCACCACCGCCGCCGTGCGTGCCAAAGTGGCCGTGCTGACACGCGACTTCCCGGTCTACCGCTGAGCGCGGCGGGCCTGGGCAACACCACCCGGCCTGTGTGCAGCCACCATGCGTTGCCCCTACTGCAGCGGCCAGGACACCCAGGTTGCCGAGACCCGCGAGTCCGACGACGGTGACGTGGTGCGGCGGCGGCGGCGCTGCCAGGCCTGCGACAAACGCTTCACCACCTACGAGCGCGCCGAGATCACGTTGCCGGCGGTGGTCAAGAAAGACGGCGCCCGGGTCGAGTTCGACCCCGCCAAGCTGCTTGCGTCGATGATGCTGGCGCTGCGCAAGCGGCCGGTCAGCATGGAGCAGGTGGACGCCGCCATCGGCCGCATCCAAGACAAGCTGATGGCCACCGGCGCCCGTGAGCTGCCCAGCGCCCGCCTGGGCGAGCTGGTGATGCGCGAGTTGAAGCGCATCGACAAAGTGGCCTATGTGCGCTTCGCGTCGGTGTACCGCAGCTTCGAAGACGTCGACGAGTTCCGCCAGCTGATCCGCGACATCTGATCCGCGACATCTGATCCGCGACATCTGATCCGCAACAGCTGATCCGCGACATCTGATCCGCAACAGCTGATCCGCGCCGTCCGCGCAGCGCCGCCGCGCCGGCAACACGCCACCACACCCCCTCCCCCCAACGGTGGGATGGCGGCCGCACCCCCCCACGGTGGCCCCTCTGCGAGCCACCCCCCGCTCCCCCCACCAGGGCGACGCGCCGCTGCGCGCCGATTCCTAAAGTGTGCCCATCACCAACCGATCGGAGCACACCATGAGCCGCACCAGCCCCCAGCCCACCGCAGCCGCCGCCGGCCGCGCCCAGCATGGCCTGTCGATGGTGGAGATGCTTTGCACGCTGGCCATCACCGCGCTGCTGCTGGGCGGTGCGGTGCCCATGCTCAACGATCTGCGTCTGGGCCAGCGCCTGCAGGCCACGGCCGCCCTGCTGGAGACCGACATCCACCTGGCCAGGTCAACCGCCATCCACAGCGGCCGGCCAGTGCGGCTGGTGGTGCAGGCGCTGGCCGGCGGCGGCAGCTGCTACCTGCTGCATGCCGGTGCGGCCAACGGCTGCGAGTGCCGCGCCGACGGCCAGGCCCGCTGCGACGCCGACGCACAGCTGCTGCGCATCGAGACCCAGCCGGCGGCAGCCGGTGTGGCGCTGGCGGCCTTGGCGCGGCCGCTGGTGTTCGACGCCCACAAGGGCACGGTGACGCCCACTGCCACGCTGCGCCTGGCGGCCCGCGACGGCCGCGCCATCCACCAGGTGGTCAACATCATGGGCCGGGTGCGGTCGTGCTCGCCGGCCGGTGCGGTGGGCGGCATCCGGCCTTGTGTTTGAGCGCACGGCCAGACAAGCGGCGAGCCAGGCACGACGAACGGCAGGCGCAGCGCAGGCCTGGCTGCGCTGTCCTGCTGATAATCCGTGCATGCGTCACCGCCCTGCCCGCCAAGCCAGCCGCCCCGCCGTTGCCGGGTTCACGCTGGTGGAATTGATGATCGTGTTGGCGATCATGGCCTTCATCGCGGCACTGGCCTGGCCCGCGCTGCAGCAGGCGGTGCAGAAAAGCCGCCGCGCCGACGGCATGTCGGCCCTGGCCAACATCATGCAGGCCCAAGAACGCTGGCGCGCCAACAACCCGGCCTACCAGGGCACGCTGGCTGATCTGCCCGGGGCGTCGGCGGCGGTGTCGCCAGACCAGCACTACAACCTGAGCCTGGTGGCCGGGTCGGTCACCGCCACCGCCTTCACCGCCCGGGCCACCGCACGCACTGCCTCGCCACAGAACAGCGACAGCCCCTGCCAGACGCTGGAGCTGGACATCAACGGCGGCACCATCAGCTACCGCTCGTTGTCCGGGGGCGCGCCCAATGCCGCGCCTGACCCATGCTGGGTGCGCTGATGCCCGCCACCGGCCGCAGCCTGCGCCGCCTGGGCGGCGTCACCTTGGTCGAGTTGATGGTGACGCTGGCCATCGGCGCGTTGCTGCTGGCCATCGCACTGCCGTCGATGCGCGACTTCGTATCGCGCAAGCGCCTGGAGGGTGCGGCGCAAGAGCTGGTCACTGATCTGCGCTTCCTGAAGGCCCAGCAGCTGCAGCACCGGCGGCCCATGGCGATCAGCTTCGGCACCAATGCGGCACAGACCTGCTACATGCTCTATTTTGTCGGCACCAACATCGAGCATTGCGACTGCGCTGCGGCGGCTGACATGTGCGGTGCGGCCAACATCCAGGGCCGGCCAGAGCAGGTGCGCATGGTCACACTGCCACGCAGCAGTGGCTTGACGCTGAGTTCCGACCGCTCATCATTGAAGCTGCTGGGTTACAACGCCTTGCCAGAGGCCAACCGCACGCTGGTGGCCACCATCAGCAGTGATTCGGTCGGCTCGGCCCGGGTGTCGACCAACCCGGTGGGCCTGCCGACGCTGTGCTCGGTCTCCGGCGCTTACGGCAGCCTGCCGAAGTGCCCGCCATGATGCGCGGCTTCAATCGCAGCACTGCGCAGGCCCGGCGGCCTGCGGCAGGCCTGTCGATCGTCGAGCTGATGGTCGGCATCACCATCTCGCTGTTCATCCTGGCCGGCGCCACGCTGGTGCTGACCACCCAGCTCGACAACAACCGCCGCCTGCTGCTGGAGGCCCAGCTGCAGCAAGACTTGCGCACCGCAGCCGACATGATCTCGCGCGATGTGCGCCGCGCCGGCTATTGGGGCAAAGCGTATTGCAACGTCTGGCCAGCGGTGCTTGATCTGGCTGACTGCCCGGCGGGCGGCAACCCCTACAGCACCATGACGCCCGCCAACGCACCCGCCCCTGCCGGCACCGGTCAGCTGGTCTATGACCGGTCGACCGACGCCGAGGGCGGCACCGACATCAACCGCGACGACGGGGCGCTGGATGCCGTGGCCTTTCGGGCGCGTGAGCGGGTCGGCTTCCGTTGGAACCAGGGTGCAGGCACGATCGAGTACATGGTGGGCGCCGACAACTGGCAGAGCCTGACCGACACGAACGTGCTGCGCGTGACCGAGTTCAACATGGTGGTCAACCGGCAGGTGCTGCCGGTGCCCTGCGCGGCTGCGGGCTGCCAGGCTCAGGGCCCGGCCTGCGGCGGCCCCGTGTCGGTGCAGTCACGCGATGTCACCATCACCATCGTGGCGCGGGCGGTGCACGATGCCGGCGTGCAGCGCAGCCTGCGCGAGAACGTGCGCCTGCGCAACAACATCCCGGTGGAGGTTTGCCCATGACACCCCGCCGCAGGGCCATGGCGCCGCAGCGCGTGACCATGACGCCGCAGCGCGGCGTGGCCGCACTCACCGTGGTGATGGTGCTGTTCTTCGTGATGGCGCTGGTGGCTGCCTACACCAACCGCAACCTGGTCTTCGAGCAACGCATCTCGGCCAACAGCTACCGTGCCACGCGTGCACTGGAGGCTGCCGACGCCGGTGTCGAGTGGACCATCGCAATGCTCAACGCCGGCCGTGTGACGGCCGACTGCACACCGCCCGATGTGGCTGCGGCGGCGGCGTTCACCGATTTCCGCAGCCGCTACACCGTGCCATCGGCCAATGACACCAATGGCGAAGGCGCATTCGACGTGCCCTGGGGCCAGGTGCCGGCCAACCGCATCTACCCCGTGTGCATCATTGCCGACGGCGCACCCACCTGCCGCTGCCCGGCAATGGGTGAAGCGCCAGCAGCCCTGGCCGGGCCAGCCGACACCGCCGTCAGCGCGTTTCGCATCACCTTCCGGCTGTTCGACGACGACACCGTGCGCGGCGGCGCGATGCAGTTTGTGTCACGCGGCTGCGCCAACCCTGGCAGCGCCGCCACGGCATGCACCGCACAGGCCGACACCACGCCCGTGGTTGACGGCTCGACCACCGTCATCACCACCGTGGGCCTGGTGCGTGCGCTGCCGGTGGCGCCCAAGGCTGCGTTGACGGCGGGCACGGACATCAACTTCCTTGGAGCGGGTGCGTTGCTGGTGGCCAATGGCGACTTTGCGTCGGGCCTGACGGTGCATGCGGGCCGAAACAACCCGGCGCCGCCGCTGGGCAGCCGCTATGAAGGCCCAGCTGGCTCAGGCAGCGACGGCAGGGTGGACAACGACCCCGCCCTGCAGGCGCTGACCACGCCGGCACAGCAAGCGCAGCAAGGTTGGTTTCGCGCGCTGTTCGTGCTGGACACCGGCAGCTACCAGCGCCAACCCGCCGTGGTGCGCCTGAACTGCGCCGCCGGCTGCACCCGCGCTGATCTGGCCAACGCCTTGCTGCTGAACCCGCGCAACCCGATCTGGGCCGAAGGCAACCTCGACATCGATGCTGCCGGTGACCTGGGCAGCGCAGCCGACCCGATGATGTTGATCGTCAGCGGCACGCTCACCGTGTCGGCCAATGCCACGGTGCGGGGTTTTGCGCATGCCAATGCAGTCAACCTCAGCGCACCGGCGCTGGCCTGGGACGGCGCGCTGGTGTCGGCCACTGCGGTCAACGTCACCGTCGGCGTGGCCACGCTGCGCTACGACAAAGCCATGCTCGACACCATCCGCCTGCGCTACGGCTCGTTCGTGCGCGCACCTGGCGGCTGGAACCTGTTCTGACCACCATGCCCAAGCACCGACTGCACAGCCGCCGTCCGGCACCCGGGGTTTCGCTGGTCGAGGCGCTGGTGGCGCTGGCCGTGATGTCGATCGGCATGCTGGCCCTGGTGGGCGTGCAAAGCACCATGCGCTTGAACAGTGACCTGGCCAAGCAGCGCACCGAAGCCACCCGCATTGCCAGCGAGGAGATCGAGACACTGCGCTCGTTCCAGTCGGTGCCGGTGGTGGCTGGCCAGCCCGGCATCTCGTATGACGAGATTGCCGACCGCGCGGTGGCCAACTATGTGCCACCCGGCGGCATCGGCAACACCAGCTACCGCGTGGTGCGCAACGTCACTGAGCTGGTCGGCAGCCAGCAGAAGATCGTGTCGGTGCAAGTGTTGTGGACCGACCGCACCAACCAGCCCCAGACCGTGACGCTGGACAGCGCCATCAGCGCCACAGCGCCCACGCTGGGCGCCGTGCTGGTGGTGCCGCACCGCGAATCGCCATCCAGCAGGCGCCGGGGGCGCCACGTCAGCATCCCGGTGGATGCGGTGGACCAAGGTGACGGCAGCAGCCGGTTTGTGCCGCCGGGCTCGGTTGGCGTGGCCTGGTACTTCAACAACCTCAGTGGTGTGATGCAGGTGTGTGATGACCTGGGCGCGTCGTGCGTGCTGGCCACGCTGGTATCGGGCACCGTGCGCTACCACCTTGCCGATGCCGCGACCGACCCCACCCTCGACGGCGCCGATGCTGAGCGGCCACAAGGCCCGGCGCGTAACCTGGCGCCCGGGCCGGGCGCGATGGCCATGGTGTCGGCAGTCAACGGCGCCGCCCTGGCCTGCTACGCCGCAAGCTTTGACGCCGCCGCGCTGGCCGCCGGGCCGCCGGTGCACTATGTCTGCGCTGTGACCGCTGCCGATGTCTCGGGTTGGGGCGGCCAGATCAACCCGGTGCCCGTCAACGCCGACAGCAGCCTGGTGGTTTTTGCCAACGACGCGGCCAATGTGCGCGCCTGCCGCTACACGCCCGACTTGCCCAGCACTGACGACCTGGGCACCACCGCCAATGAGGCCGACCCCAACGGTGAGTTCATCGCCAATGCCGACCACCCCAAGAAGTACTGCATGGAGCGGCCGCGCAACGCCGGTGAGGGCGGTCTGGCCTGCACTGGCAAGCGGGTGCAGGGCAACCTGATCAACCAGAACTTCCTGCTGATCCAGGGTGACCGCAGCTGCCCCTCAGAGACCGGCGGCACCGACCCGCTGATCAACGGCAACACCCAGCAGCACCTACCTGCGCCCTGACATGGCCCTGTCAGACACCGACCAGGCGCTGCTGCTGCGTGCAGTGGCGCTGGCCGAGCAGGCGATTGGCGTGTCAGACCCCAACCCGCGTGTGGGCTGCGTGCTGCATGGTGCCGATGGCCAGCTCGCCGGTGAGGGCTGCACCCAGCAAGCCGGCGGGCCACATGCCGAGGTGATGGCGCTGCGCGACGCGGCCTCGGCCGGCCGGCCGGTGGCGGGCGGCACAGCCTGGGTCAGCCTGGAGCCCTGTGCCCACCATGGCCGCACACCACCCTGCGCCGACGCACTGGTGGCGGCCGGCCTGGCGCGCGTGGTGGTGGCCGTGCGTGACCCGTTCGACCAGGTGGCCGGCCGCGGCATCACCCGCCTGCGGGCGGCCGGTGTGGTGGTTGACGTGGCCGACACCGGCACAGCACGCCAGGCGGCGCTGGCGCTGAACATCGGCTTCTTCTCGCGCGTGTTGCGTGGCCGGCCCTGGGTGCGGCTGAAGATCGCGGCATCGCTGGACGGCCGCACCGCGCTGCCTGACGGCCGCAGCCAGTGGATCACCGGCGAAGCAGCCCGGCGCGACGGCCACGCCTGGCGCCGCCGTGCTGGCGCGCTGCTCACCGGCATCGGCACGGTGCTGGCCGATGACCCGCAACTGGATGTGCGGCTGGTGCCCACCCAGCTGCAACCCCGCCGCGTGGTTGTCGATTCACGCTTTGCCACCCCGGCTGCTGCCCGCCTGTTGCAAGCCGCCGGGCCAGTGCTGGTGGTCGGCGCGCACGAAACACCGGCCGCCATGCAGGCGCTTCGGGCTGCTGGCGCCGATGTGCTGTTGCTGCCCGATGGCCGCGGGCGGGTTGACCTGGCGGCGCTGCTGCAGCGCCTGGCGGCCGACGGCGTCAATGAACTGCATGTCGAGGCCGGCGCCGTGCTCAACGCGGCCTTGCTCGGTGCTGGCCTGGCCGATGAACTGCTGGTGTACCTGGCGCCCAAGCTGCTGGGGCCCGGCCTGGGCATGGCCGCACTGCCTGTGCTGCCCGCACTGGCCGATGCGCTGCCGCTGGCCTTTGAAGACTGCCAGCGCATCGGCGACGACATGCGGCTGCTGCTGCGCCGCGCCGGTGCGGCAGACTTCCTGGCCTGACAGCGCGAGACAGCGCGAGACAACGCAAGACAGCGCGAACCAGTGCCCGGCACGGTGCACATGCTGCGCGCGCGGTTGCAGCAGCAGCAGCAGCAGCAGCAGCGGCCAGCCGGCACGGCCGCCCCAAACAATGGCACAGTGTTTGGTTTGTGCACCTGCGCAGCGTGGCTGCGGCAGCCGGCACACCACTTGCTGCGCCCGCCACGCAGCAGACACCCGGAGATTCAAGCCCATGCCGACCAAGCAGCCCACCATCATCTACACCCTGACCGACGAAGCGCCGCTGCTGGCGACGCATGCCTTCCTGCCGGTCATCCGCAGCTTCACCGCGCCGGCAGGCATCCAGGTCGAGGCCAGCGACATCTCGGTGGCCGCACGTGTGCTGGCTGAGTTCCCTGAGTACCTGAGCGAGGCCCAGCGCGTGCCCAACACCCTGGCCGATCTGGGGCGGCTGACGCTGCTGGCCGACACCAACATCATCAAGCTGCCCAACATCAGCGCGTCGGTGGGGCAGTTGCAGGCCTGCATCCGCGAGCTGCAATCCAAGGGCTGCAACATCCCCGACTACCCCGAAGACCCCAAGACCGACACCGACAAGGCCATCCGCGCGCGTTACGCCAGATGCACCGGCAGCGCCGTCAACCCGGTGCTGCGTGAGGGCAACTCAGACCGCCGCGCGCCGCGCGCTGTGAAGGAATACGCCCGCAAGAACCCACATGCCATGAGCGCTTGGGCCCAGGCCTCGCGCACCCATGTCTCGCACATGCACAACGGCGATTTCTACCATGGCGAAAAGTCGATGACGCTGGACAAGGCGCGCGACGTCAGGATGGAGCTGCTCACCAACAGCGGGCAGACCATCGTGCTCAAGCCCAAGGTGGCGCTGCTGGCCGGCGAGATCATCGACTCGATGTTCATGAGCAAGCAAGCGCTGTGTGACTTCTACGAGCGCGAGATCGATGACGCCCACAAACACGGCGTGATGTTCTCGCTGCACGTCAAGGCCACGATGATGAAGGTCTCGCACCCCATCGTCTTCGGCCACTGCGTGCGCATCTTCTACAAAGACGCATTCACCAAGCACGCCAAGCTGTTTGACGACCTGGGCGTCAACGTCAACAACGGCATGGTCAACCTGTACGACAAGCTGGCCACGTTGCCCGAATCGGACCGCGATGAAGTGATGCGTGACCTGCATGCCTGCCACGCCCACCGGCCCGAGCTGGCGATGGTGGATTCGGCCAAGGGCATCACCAACTTCCACTCGCCCAACGACGTGATCGTCGACGCATCGATGCCGGCCATGATCCGCGCCGGCGGCAAGATGTACGGCGCCGATGGCCGCCTGAAGGACGTCAAGGCGGTGATGCCGGAATCGACCTTTGCCCGCATCTACCAGGAGATGATCAACTTCTGCAAATGGCATGGCAACTTCGACCCCAGGACCATGGGCACCGTGCCCAACGTCGGCCTGATGGCCCAGCAGGCCGAGGAATACGGCTCCCATGACAAGACCTTCGAGGTGGCCGAGGGCGGCGTGGCCAACATCACCGACTTGGCCACCGGCGAGGTGCTGCTGACACAGACCGTGCAGGCTGGCGACATCTGGCGCATGTGCCAGGTCAAAGACGCGCCGGTGCGCGACTGGGTGAAGCTGGCCGTCACACGGGCGCGCAATTCCGGCATGCCGGCAGTGTTCTGGCTTGACCCGTACCGCCCGCACGAGAACGAGCTGATCAAGAAGGTCAAGGCCTGCCTGAAAGAGCACGACACCACCGACCTGGACATCCAGATCATGAGCCAGGTGCGCGCCATGCGCTACACGCTGGAGCGGGTGATCCGCGGCCTCGACACCATCTCGGTGACCGGCAACATCCTGCGCGATTACCTGACCGACCTGTTCCCCATCATGGAGCTGGGCACCTCGGCCAAGATGTTGTCGATCGTGCCGCTGATGGCCGGTGGCGGCATGTATGAAACCGGTGCCGGCGGCTCGGCGCCCAAACATGTGAAGCAACTGGTTGAAGAGAACCACCTGCGCTGGGATTCATTGGGTGAGTTCCTGGCGCTGGCCGTGTCACTGGAAGACCTGGGGATCAAGACCGGCAATGCACGCGCCCAACTGCTGGCCCGCACGCTGGATGCAGCCACCGGCCGCTTGCTCGACAACAACAAGAACCCGTCACCCAAGACCGGCCAGCTCGACAACCGCGGCAGCCAGTTTTATCTGGCGATGTACTGGGCCCAGGCGCTGGCCGCGCAGACCGACGACAAGGCGCTGGCGGCACATTTTGCGGGCCTGGCCAAGGCATTGACCGACAACGAGCAAACCATCGTGGCCGAGCTCAATGCCGTGCAGGGCCGGCCCGCTGACATCGGCGGCTATTACCTCGTCGACCCGGTGAAGACAGCGGCCGTGATGCGGCCGAGCGCGACCTTCAACGCCGCGCTGGCGGCTGCGCAGGGCTGAGGCGGCGGCGGCCGCGCACAAAGGGGGCGCGCACCAGGCGGCGCGCGCGTGTGCAGCGGCGACGTCTCGCCAAGTCAAAGCTGCAGCTGCGAGCGCGCCTCGGTGACTGTGGCGGGGCGCCGCTGAGACGCGGCCATCTGGCCCGCCATGGCGGGGCGGTGTGCGACGTTGCTGCCACGCCCGCACCGGGTGCGGCACCGTTGCCGACAAACGCCCCGCCGATCAGTCCTGCGTAATCGTTGGTTAGACTTCGCCGCCCATGCGCCGCATCGCCGTCCTCCTTGCCGTCCTGTTTGCCATGCTCTGGCAGAGCGGGGCGCTGGCGCGTCCGGGCTCGACGGTGAATGTGCTGGTTGACGTCGAACATGCGGCACTGCATTGGCAGGAACAAGGCCACCATCACCACGATGACGGCTCGACCCACGTCGATAACTCCAACGAATCGTTGCAGCATCTCATTGCCGACCACGTGACGGCCTCGGCGGCCTTGATGGCCGCCACCGGCCAGAACTTCCTGTCGGTGCCAGCCGAGGCGCCGTCCGGCCTGCACGAGCGGCCGGCACCGCACCCCTTCCTCGACGGCCTGCTCAGGCCGCCCCGTCTCCGCTCCTGACCCGCCTTCGTGGCGGGCGTCCGGTCATGGACGCCGAGCCCGCGGCACGGCCCACGGCACCGCCCGGTGTCACGCCGATCCTTGCTGTCCCCGTCAGGAGCATCGTGAACGACTTTCCCCGGCTGTCCGCCTGCGTGATCGCATGCGGCCTGGCATGCGGCCTGGCATGCGGCCTGGCATTCGGGCCCGCAGCGGCCCAGACCACGCCATCGCCACCCGCAGCCGGCCCATCCTCGCCTGCGGCCGCCGCGCCCGTGAGCCTGGCCGCCGCACTGGACGCGGCCTGGCGGCGCGCGGCAGCAGCGCGCGAGTCCGAAGGCCGGCAGCGCCGCGCCGACGCCGAACGCAGCGCTGCGGGCAGCCTGTGGGCCGCACCGCCCGTGCTGGAACTGAGCCATCGCAATGACCGCTGGCAGCGCAACACCGGCAGCCGCGAGACCGAAGTCGGTGTCGCCGTGCCGCTGTGGCTGCCAGGCCAGCGCGCCGCCCGGGTGGCGGTGGCCGACGCCGCAGCGGCCCAGGCCGGCGCTGCCGAGCGGGCCGCCCGCCTGCACCTGGCCGGCGACCTGCGCGAAGCCGCGTGGTCGCTGAGCGCGCTGCTGGCCGAGGCCGCGCAAGGGGATGGGCAGGCGGCCGCGTTGGCGCAGGTGCTCACCGATGTCGAGCGGCGTGTGCGCTCCGGCGACCTGGCCCGCGCAGATGCGCTCGCTGCCGAAGCCGAACTCCTGGCGGCCCGTGCCCAGCAGGCTGAGATCCATCAGCGGGTGCGCGCCGCGCGCACCCGCTGGACCCTGCTGACGGGCATGACCGCGATGCCCAACACGGGCACGCCGGGCGCAGCCAGCGACTTGGCCTTTGCAGCGCCGACGTTGCACCCGGACCTCGATCACGCCCGCCAGGCCACCGAGCAGGCACGCAAGCGCCTGGACCTCGTGCGGCGGTCGCGGCGCGACGCACCGGAGCTGACGCTGGGCGTGCGCCAGGACGTGCCCGGCCGCGGCGAGGCCACGCAGAGCAGCCTCGTCGTCGGACTGCGCCTGCCCTTTGGCACCGACGATCGCAACCGGCCGCTGGAGGCTGCGGCACTGAGCGAGCTGGACATCGCGCAAACCACCGAGCAGCGCCTGGGCGAGCGGCTCGACGGCGAGCGCGACGCCGCGCGCGAGGCGGTGCAATCGGCCCAGGCGCAAGCCGCTGCCGAGACCGCCCGCGCCCGGCTGCTGCGCGAACGCGCCACCTAGATCGACAACGCCTTCCGTGCCGGCGAGACGCCGCTGCCTGACCTGCTGCGCGCGCTCGCCGCCGCAGCCCAGGCTGACAGCGCCGTCGCCCGCCAGACCGCCGCGCTGGGCCTGGCCCGCGCCCGCTTGCAACAAGCCCTTGGACTCTTGCCATGAACTTCAGGTCTGTCTCGACACGCTGGCGCCCGCTGTGGCCCACGCTCCCAGCCGCCATGCTGGCGGCGCTGAGCCTCGCTTGCGCCGCCGCGCCCGGTGCGCACGGCCCGGATGGCCAACACCTCGACGGTCCGGGCAATGCGGCCGCCGCCGGCTCGGCGCTGCCGCGTGTCGATGCCAAGTCCGAAGCTTTCGAACTGGTCGCGCAGCTGCGCGGCGGCGAACTCGCGATCCTGATCGACCGCTACGAGACCAACGAGCCGGTGCTCGGCGCCAAGCTCGAGGTCGAGTCCGGGGCGCTCAAGGCAGTTGCCAACTTCCGCGCCGAACAGGGTGACTACGTCGTCACCGAACCAGCACTGCTCAAGGCACTCTCCGCACCGGGCGAGCATCCGCTCGTCTTCACACTGGTCGCCGGCAAGGACAGCGACCTGCTCGACGGCACGCTCGTGGTGGCGAAGCCGGCCGCAGCCGCCGCTGGCAGCGACCACCGGCACGACGGCGACGGACACAGCCACGGGCCGGGGCGTGCGACCTGGATCGGCGCCGGCATGGCCGGGCTCGGACTGCTGAGCGGCATCGCCTGGTGGCGCCATCGCCGCCGTGACGGCACCACGCCCCGGGGAGGCCTGTGATGACGCACCAGCCCAGGTGGCCCGGCGGCGGCACGGCCCTGATGATGGTCGCGGCGCTGCTGGCCTGGGCGCTGTTGGTGTCGGTGGCCAACGCGGCACCGGGCGCCCACGGCCCGGGCGGCGAACACCTCGATGCGCCGGGCGCGGCGGTGAACGCCTCGGGCCTAACGCGCCTGCCCGACGGCAGCGTCAACGTGCCGAAGGCAGCACAGCGCCGCATGGCCATCCGCACGCTGCTGGCCCCCACGTCCGAGGCAGCCACGACGGTCGAGCTGCCCGGCCGTGTCGTGATGGACCCCAACGCGAGTGGCCGCGTGCAGACCGTGCACGGCGGCCGCATCGAGCCCGGCCCGAAGGGCTTGCCGACAGCGGGGCAGCCGGTGCGGCGCGGCGAGCTGCTGGCCCATGTGCGCCATCACGCCGAGCCCTTCGCGCTGGGCGCGCAGCAGGCCCAGCTGGCCGAGCTGAAGGCGCAGCGCCAGCTCGCCCAGCAGCGCGTGCAGCGCCTCGAAGGCCTGGAAGGCACGGTGCCGCGCAAGGAGATCGAGGCTGCGCGCAGCGAAGCGCTCAGCCTTGCCGAGCGCGAACGCAGCATCGGCGCCAGCCTGGTCGCACGAGAAGCTCTGGTTGCGCCGGTGGCCGGCGTCATTGCCCGCGCCGACCTCGTCGCCGGCCAGGTGGTCGAGCCGCGTGACGTGCTGTTTGAAATCGTCGATCCGTCTCGCATGCTGGTCGAAGCAACCACCGCCGACCCAGCGCTGGCCGGCCGCATTGCAGGTGCCTCGCTGCAGGGCGTCGCCGACGCGAAGCTGCGCCTGCTCGGCGCGTCACGCCTGCTGCGCGACGGCGTGCTGCCGCTGATCTTCGCCGTCAGCGCCACCAAGCCGGGTGCGCCGCTGCCGCTGGCCATCGGCCAGCCGGTCACCGTGGTGGCCCAGTCCAGCGAGCGCATCAAGGGCGTCGTGCTGCCGGCCCAGGCCGTGGTGCGCAGCCCGTCGAACGAGCCCATCGTCTGGGTCAAGTCCGGCGCTGAACGTTTCATCCCGCAGCCGGTGCAGTTCCGGCCTCTGGACACAGCGACCGTGGTGATCACCCAGGGACTGGGTGCCGACAACCGCGTCGTGGTGCAGGGTGCGCCGCTGATCGCGCAGATCCGCTGAACCGGAGCATCACCGCATGTTCAACTGGATCGTTCGCTGCAGCCTGCACAACCGGCTGTTCGTGCTGGTGGTGGCGGCGCTGCTGATGGTGTCCGGCGCCATGACGGCCTGGCGCACGCCGGTCGATGTCTTCCCTGACCTCAACAAGCCGCTGGTCACCGTGCTCACCGAGGCCGGCGGCATGGCCCCCGAGGAGGTCGAGCAGCTTGTCACCTTGCCCGTCGAGACCGCGCTCAACGGCATGCCGGGCGTGACGCGCGTGCGCTCGACGTCGGGCGTGGGCCTGTCGATCCTCTACGCCGAGTTCGACTGGGGCACCGACATCTACCGCAACCGCCAGCTCGTCGCCGAACGGCTGGCGCTGGTGCGTGGGCAACTGCCCGGCGACATCACCCCGGTGATGGGGCCGGTGTCGTCGATCATGGGCGAGGTGATGCTGATCGCGTTGCCCCTGCATGCAGGCGGCGGCAAGACCGCCGCAGCCACACCGATGGCGGCACGTGAGTACGCCGACTTCGTGCTCCGGCCGCGCCTGCTGTCGATCCCCGGCGTCTCGCAGGTCATCCCGATCGGTGGCGAGGTGCGCACGCTGCGCGTCGCGCCTGACACCGCGCGCATGGCGCAGTTCGGCGTCTCGCTGACCCAGCTCGAGCAGGCCTTGAAGGGCTACGCTGGCAATGCCGGCGGCGGCTTCATCGACCTGAACAGCCGCGAATACCTGATCCGCCACATCGGCCGCACGAATCGTGTCGAAGACCTGGCCGGCCTGGCCGCGGCCTGGAAGGACGGCCGGCCGATCCTGCTCGAGCAGGTGGCGCGCGTCAGCTTCGCCGCGGCACTGAAGCGTGGCGACGCCGGCTACAACGGCGTGCCCGCGGTGGTGGTGAGTGTGCAGAAGCAGCCGGCCGCCGACACGGTCAAGCTCACGGCAGCCATCGAAGCCGCGCTCGATGAACTGAAGCAGGGCCTGCCGCCGGGCCTGAGTGCGTCGAAAGTGCTGTTTCGCCAGGCCGACTTCATCCAGGCGTCGATCGGCTACTTCGCCGAGGCGCTGCGCGATGG
>JANNMP010000237.1:0-2236 GCA_031398015.1 Burkholderiaceae bacterium | reverse complement strand
CAACGAAACCGCCGCGCTGCTCATCCAGGCGCTCCCCTATATCCGTCGCTTCACCGGCAAGGTGGTGGTGGTCAAGGTCGGCGGGGTGCCGATGACCAATCCCGAGCGCGCGCGCGCAGCCTGGCCAAGGACGTGCTCCTGCTCCATTCGGTCGGGATTCGCCCGGTGCTGGTCCACGGCGGGGGACCGCAGATCGACGAGCAGATGGAGCGCCAGGGCAAGGTTCCCGAATTCCGCGGCGGGCCCAAGGTGTTCAAGGGCTGGGTGATCGACCTGGCGCCTGGCGAGCAGCGCACGCTGGCCAAGCAGCATTCATTGAAGCAGGTGACCACCCGCCGCTACCACGCGGGTGCGCATGCGCTGGACGTGCGCATCAACGGCCAGGTGATGGCGCACGCCGGGTTCACGCTCGCGCTGTAGCCCGGCCCCGGGCAAGTCGTCGCTTCAGACGATTGCCGCTGCGCCGAGCGCGCTTCTAGAGTGGGCCAACCACCGCACCCCGCCGCACGATGCAACTCACCCAGCCCTTGCACAAGGCGTTGATCGAACGCCCGCTGGCCGAGGCACTGGCCTGCGCCGGCCGCCGCAGCAGCTGGGCCGCGTTCGTCAGCCGCGTGGCGCGCCTGGCCGCGCTGCTGCGCCAATGGGGTGTGGCGCCAGGTGACCGGGTGGCCATGCTGGGCCCCAACAGCGACCACTACATCGTTTACTTCCACGCCGTGTGGTGGGCCGGCGGCGTCATCAACCCGGTCAACACCCGCTGGAGCGCGGCCGAGATCGCCTATTCGCTGGACGATTGCGACACCCGCGTGCTGCTGGTCGATGCACCGTTCCACGCCACCGCTGCGGCACTGCGCGGGCAAAGCCGTTGCCTGGCCACCCTGGTGCACTGGGGCGACGGGCCGGCGCCGGATGGCTTCATCGATGCGCCCGCCCTGCTGGCGCACACCACGCCAGTGGACGACGCCCGCCGCAGCGGCCAAGACCTGGCCGCGGTGATGTACACCGGCGGCACCACCGGCCGGCCCAAGGGTGTGATGCTGAGCCAGGCCAACCTGGTCAGCAATGTGCTGTGCGCCAACCTGGCGGCGCAGCGGCCGGTGGATTCGGTGGGCATCAATTGCGCACCGATGTTCCATGTCGGTGGCATGGGGCTGGCGCTGCAATTGATCCAGCGGCTGTGCCGCCAGGCCATCCTGCCCGGCTTCGATGAGTTGTCGGTGTTGCAGGCGATCGCGGCTGAGCGCGGCAGCGAGACCTTCCTGGTGCCCACCATGCTCAAGCGCCTGGTCGAGCACCCGCGCCTGGCCGGGTTCGACACCAGCAGCCTGCAGCTGGTGCTGTACGGCGCCGCACCCATCGATGAGGCCTTGCTGCAAGCCGCGCAGCGTGCGCTGCCCGGGGCAGGCTTTTGCCAGCTCTACGGCATGACCGAGCTGTCACCAGTGGTCACGGCGCTGCCGGCCTGGTGCCACGCGCCGGGCCAGCCTGCGGATGTGCAGCGCCAGCGCCTGCGCTCGGTGGGCCGGCCGGTGCCCATTGCCGAGCTGCGCATCGTCGATGCCGATGACCAACCGGTGGCCAACGGCACGGTGGGTGAAATCGTGGTGCGCGGCCCGGCGGTGATGCCGGGCTACTGGGGCCAGCCGGCTCTGACGGCCGAGGCCCTGCGCGGCGGTTGGATGCACACCGGCGACGGCGGCCGCATGGACGACGACGGCTTCGTCTACGTGGTTGACCGCCTCAAAGACATGATCGTCAGCGGTGGTGAAAACGTCTACTCGGCCGAGGTCGAGAACGCCATCACCACGCTGGCGCAGGTCAGCATGGCAGCGGTGATCGGCGTGCCAGATGCGCGCTGGGGCGAGCGTGTGCATGCGGTGGTGGTGCTGCGGCCGGGCGCTGACTTGACGGCTGATGCATTGACGGCCCACTGCCGCACGCTGATTGCCGGCTACAAGTGCCCACGCAGTGTGGAGTTTCGCCAGGCGCTGCCGCTGTCGGCCGCTGGCAAGGTGCTGAAGGTGGACTTGCGCGCGCCGTTCTGGGCCGGGCGCAGCCGAAATGTGAACTAACGCCTGCCTGTGTCAACGCCCGATGCCGACTGGCGCCATGCCCGCGCTGCAGCCAGAACGACAACAACACCACCACCACCACCACCTCGCCGGCGCGATCGGCACCGGCACCCTGATGGCCGTCTTCCTGGCCAACGCCGGTGGTGCGTGGGACAACGCCA
>JANNMP010000208.1:0-13540 GCA_031398015.1 Burkholderiaceae bacterium | reverse complement strand
GATTCCGGTCTACCACATGGTGTTGTTCGCGATCTCCGAGCGTGACTCGGCGACCTCGGGCCGGCTGTGGCCCAAGAACCCCACGTTGGACAACTTCCGCGTCGTCTTCGAGCAGAAGCACCTGTACTTGCAGCACTTCTGGCAGCAGCTCGGCAATTCGCTCGTGATTGCGGTTTCGGTGGGCGTGCTGACGCTGCTCGTGGCCACCTTCGCCGCCTTCGCAATCAGCCGCCTGAAGGTGCGCGGCGGCCGCACGGTGATGAACATGGCGCTGTTCACCTACTTCATCCCGGCGGCTTTCCTGGCGGTGCCGATGTACAAGACGATGGCCAACTACGGGCTGCTCGACAACAAGTGGTCGATGGTGCTGGCGATGGTGACGATCGCCTCGCCCTACTGCATCTGGGTGCTCAAGCAGGCCAGCGACAAGCTGCCGTGGGAACTGGACGAAGCCGCGCGCATGGACGGCGCCACGCCGCTGCAGCTGTTCCGGCTGGTCTACGTGCCGTTGATGGTTCCTAGCCTGGTCGCCGTGGGCACCTATTCGCTGCTGCTGGCCTGGAATGAATACCTCTACGGCTTCCTGCTGCTGTCCAAAGAAACCGACCTGCCGCTGGCGGTGGCACTCGGCAACTTTCTGGCCGCCGATGATTCGCCCTGGGAGCTGCTGATGGCCACCGGCCTGGTCTATGCGCTGCCACCGGCGGCGATCTACTACACCTTCAAGCGCTACATGGTCGGCGGCCTCACGGCAGGCGCCGTCAAATCCTAACCAAGACCCGACATGGCAACTGTCTCGTTCCGCAAGATCGAAAAAGCCTACGGCTCGGTCAAGGTGATCCATGGCATCGGCTTCGACATCGCCGATGGTGAATTCGTCGTGCTGGTGGGCCCCAGCGGCTGCGGCAAGAGCACGCTGCTGCGCATGTTGGCGGGGCTGGAAGACATCAGCGGCGGTGAGATCCTGATCGACGACAAGGTCGTCAATGACCTGGAAAGCAAGGACCGCGACATCGCGATGGTGTTCCAGAGCTATGCGCTGTACCCGCACATGACGGTGCGTGACAACATGGCCTTCAGCCTGAAGCTGCGCAAGGCGGACACCAAGCTCACCGATGAGCGGGTGGCCAATGCGGCGCGCATCCTCAACCTCGATGCCCTGCTTGACCGCTTCCCCAAAGAGCTGTCGGGCGGCCAGCGCCAGCGTGTGGCGATGGGCCGCGCCATCGTGCGTGACCCCAAGGTGTTCCTGTTCGACGAGCCGCTGTCCAACCTCGACGCCAAGCTGCGTGTGGCCATGCGCGCCGAGATCAAGGCCCTGCACCAGCGGTTGAAGACGACCACGGTCTATGTCACGCATGACCAGATCGAGGCCATGACCATGGCCGACCGCATCGTGGTGATGCACGACGGCATCATCGAGCAGATCGGCACGCCGCTGGCGTTGTACGACAAGCCGGGCAACCTGTTCGTGGCCCAGTTCATCGGCTCGCCGTCCATGAACGTGTTCGACGGTGTGCTGCAGAAAGAAGGCGGCCAGATGGGCGTGGCAGCGCTGGGCGCGCTGTGGCCGCTGTCGGGTATCAGCGGCGGCAACCATGGCCAGAAGGTGCACTACGGCATCCGCCCGGGCGACCTGAAGCTGGCCGCGTCCGGCATTGCCGCCGAGGTGGTGGTGGTCGAGCCCACCGGCGCCGAGACTGAGTTGCTGCTTCAGATCGGCAGCGGCGCGGCGGCGCAGCAGCTCACCCTGGTGCTGCACGGCCGCACCGACGCCCAACCAGGGTCCACGGTGCACCTGGCCATCGACGGCAGCAAGGCCCATGTCTTCGACGGGCAGGGCGGTCAACGGCTGTGAGCACCACCGCCACCACCACCACAGCCACCAGCGGCGCCACCCCTGCGCAGCCACCGCAGCACCTGGTGGTGATGGGTGTCAGCGGCTGCGGCAAGACATCGGTGGGCGCGCAGCTGGCGGCCCTGCTGGGCCATGGCTTCATTGAAGGCGATGAGCTGCACCCGCCGCACAACGTGGCCCTGATGGCCGCCGGCACGGCGCTGACCGACGCTGACCGCGCCGGCTGGCTGGCCGAGATCGGGCGGCGGCTGGCCAGCGCGCGCGCGGCCGGCCAAGGCCTGGTGGTGTCGTGCTCGGCGCTCAAGCGCAGCTACCGCGACGGCCTGCGTGCGGCCTGCCCGGGGCTGCGCTTCATCCACCTGCATGGCACGGTGGCGTTGCTGCGCCAGCGCATCGCCCAGCGCCAGGGCCATTACATGCCGGCAGCGCTGCTCGACAGCCAACTGGCCACGCTGGAGCCACCCGGCGCCGACGAGGCCGCCATCACGCTGGACATCGGCGCCAGCACTGACGCCCTGGTGGCCGCCGCACTGGCGCGGCTGGGCGCCGGCAGCCCGGCTGGCGGCACGGCCACGCCCGCCAGCTTCACCCAGGTGGTGCTGTTCACCGACGCCGACGGCCGCGCGCGGTTTCGTGACCAGGCCATCGCGCTGACCGAGGGCAAGCCGGCGGCCATGCTGTCGCCATTGCGGCCCAGCGGCGGCTTGCAGTTGCGCCACAGCCCGGTGGGCTTTCGCAGTGATTTCCATTGCACTGTCGACCCGCAGTGGGTGTTCATCTTGAGCGGCCAGATGGAAATCGGTCTGCAGGACGGCAGCAGCCGCGTCTTCGGCCCGGGCCAGCACTTTTTCTCGGCCGACACCCTGCCAGCAGGTGCCAGCTTCGATGCGGCACTGCATGGCCATTCCAGCCGGCAAGTGGGCCCCGAGCCGCTGGTCACCGCCTTCGTGCGTGCTTGAAACGCCGGAACAAGCGCGCCACCGATGATCAAGAACGTGCACGGCAACACGGTTGACCTGCTGGGTGAAGACATCGTCAGCGGGCGCTATGCAGTGGGCGCGGCGCTGCCGCCCGAGCCGATGTTGTGCGAGGCCCTGGGGGTGAGCCGCACCGTGGTGCGCGAGGCGGTGAAGAGCCTGGTGGCCAAGGGCCTGCTGGTCACCGGCCCCAAGCTGGGCACGCGGGTGCTGCCCGAGGACCACTGGAACTGGTTCGACCCCGATGTGGCCGCCTGGCAGGGCAAGATCGGCTTCACTCGAGAGTTCTTGCGTGATCTGCAAGAGCTGCGCCGGGTGGTCGAGCCGGCCGCCGTGCGCCTGGCCGCCGAGCGCGCCACGCCAGACGACATCGCCCACATCGAGGCCGCCTATGCCGGCATGAAAGCGGCCATCGAGTTTGGTGGCGATTACGTCACCCATGACCTGCGCTTCCACCAGGGCCTGCTGCGGGCCTGCCACAACCGCATGGTGGTGCAGATGAGCAAGGCCCTGGGCGCGCTGCTGCGCACCAGCTTCGAGATCAGCACCTCGCGGCCCGACGGCCCCGCCAACTCACTGCCGCTGCACCGCGCCGTGCTCGACGCGGTGATCGCCCGCGCGCCGGCCAAGGCCGAGCGTGCGGTGCTGGTGCTGATCGACGGCGCCGGTGAAGACATCGAGGCGGTGCTCAGCTCGCGCCGCAAGCTGCCGTCGTTGGCGCTGCCGGCGCCACCGCTGAAAGCGCGCGTGCCAGCGCGGCCGCGCTGAGCCCCACAACCGAGCCAGACCACCATGCAATTGCTCATCACCGGCGGTGCCGGCTTCATTGGCGCCAGGCTGGCACGCACGCTGCTGGCGCGTGGCCAGTTGGCCGGCCAGGCCATCAACCGCATCGTGCTGGCTGACCAGGCCGCCGCGCCGGCCGACCTGGCCGCCGATGCGCGCATCGAGACCCGCGTCGGCCCACTGCTGCAGCACTGCGAAGCCTTGCGCAGCGAGCCGATGGACGGTGTGTTCCACCTCGCCTCAGCCGTGTCGGGTGAATGCGAGGCCGATTTCGCCCTCGGCCAGCGCAGCAACCTGGACAGCACCCGCGCGCGGCTCGACGCGCTGCGGCACCGGGTCAATGGCGGTGCCACACCGGCCAGGCTGGTCTTCAGCAGCTCGGTGGCGGTGTTCGGGCCCGATGCGGCGGTGCCGATGCCGGCGGTGGTGACCGACACCACCCTGCCCACACCGCAGACCAGCTACGGCATGCACAAGCATGTGTGTGAACACCTGGAGGCCGACTACACACGCAAGGGCTACATCGACGGCCGCAGCGCCCGGCTGATGACCGTCACCGTGCGGCCGGGCCGGCCCAACGGCGCCGCGTCATCGTTCTTCAGCGGCATCATCCGCGAGCCGCTGGCCGGTGTGGATGCCATCTGTCCCGTCTCGGCCGATGTGGCCCACCCGGTCAGCAGCCCGCAGCGCACGGTGGATGGGCTCATCGCGGTGTTCGAAGCCAGCCGCGCGGCCTACGGCGGGCGCACCGCGCTGAACCTGCCGGCACTCAACACCACGGTGGCGCAGATGCTGGCGGCGCTGGAACAGGTGGCGGGCCCGGCGGTGCGCGCGCGGGTGCGCTTCGAGCGCGATGAGCGCATTGCCGCCATCGTCGCCAACTGGCCGACCGCCGCGCGTGCTGACCGCGCCGCCGCGCTGGGCCTGCTGCCCGAGGCCAACTTTGCCGACATCATCCGCCAGTACATCGCCGATTGCCGTGCAGCCGGCATGCCGGAGGCGTTGAAGGGCCTGAAATGAAACCCCCACGCTCACTGCGTTCGCTGCCCCCCGAGGGGGCGTTCAGTCCCTTCGGAACGGCCGGGCGGCACTGACATGACAGCCGCTGCGCAGGCGCGTTATGACCTGGCCGGCCGGGTGGCGGTGGTCACCGGCGGCGCGCAGGGCATCGGCTTTGCCACCGCAGCGCGCTTGCTGCAATGCGGCGCCAGCGTGGTGCTGTGGGACATCGACGCCGAGCGCCTGCCCGGCGCGGTGGCAACCTTGTCAACACACGGCACCGTCAGCAGCGATGTGGTGGTGCTGACCGACGAGGCCGCTGTGGCACAGGCCACCGCCGCCACGCTGGCGCGCCACGGCCGCATCGACATCCTGGTCAACAACGCCGGCATCACCGGTGGCAACGCACCCACCTGGCAGCTTGCGCCTGCGGTGTGGCGCCAGGTGGTGGAGGTGAACCTGATCGCCCCGTTCCTGACCTGCCGCGCGGTGGTGCCGGGCATGATCGCCCACGGCTGGGGCCGCATCGTCAACATTGCGTCGGTGGCCGGCAAGGAGGGCAACCCCAACGCCAGCCACTACAGCGCCAGCAAGGCCGGCCTGATCGGCCTGACCAAGAGCCTGGGCAAGGAGCTGGCCACCACCGGTGTGCTGGTCAATGCCGTGGCACCGGCGGCGGCGCGCACCGCCATCTTCGATCAGATGGCGAGCGAACACATCGCCTTCATGCTCGGCAAGATCCCGATGGGCCGCTTCGTGGAGGTGCATGAAGTGGCGGCGATGGTGGCCTGGTTGTGCTCGCCAGAATGCAGCTTCGCCACCGGCGCGGTGTTTGACCTGTCGGGCGGCCGCGCGACATACTGACCCCCGAAGCGCCTGCGGCGCTCCGCCCAGCGGCCCGGCAAAGCCGGTTGCGCGGCGGCCGCTGGCTTCAGTTCAAATACCGCATCGATCACTGCCCTGACTGACCATGCTGGAACTCCTCTCCAACCCCCAGACCTGGATTGCCTTTGCCACGCTCACGCTGCTGGAGCTGGTGCTGGGCATCGACAACATCATCTTCATCTCGATCCTGGTCGACAAGCTGCCCAAGGCGCAGCGTGAGCTGGCGCGCAAGATCGGCCTGTTCATGGCCATGTTCATGCGCATCGGCCTGCTGCTGGTGCTGGCCTGGATCGTGGGCCTGGTGGCGCCGCTGTTCACCGTGCTGGGCCAGGCCATCTCGGGCCGCGACCTGATCCTGATCCTGGGCGGGCTGTTCCTGATCTGGAAAAGCACCAGTGAAATCCACCAGTCGGTCGAAGGCGACGAAGCGCACGGCGGCAGCGCCGTGAAGGCCACCTTCACCGCCGTGATCCTGCAGATCATGCTGGTCGACCTGGTGTTCTCGCTGGACTCGATCATCACCGCCGTGGGCATGGTCGATGACGTGCGCATCATGATCGCGGCAGTGATCGCCTCGGTGGCGTTGATGATGGTGTTTGCCGGGCCGATCGGCCGCTTTGTGTCTGACCACCCCACCATCAAGATGCTGGCGCTGTCGTTTCTGGTGGTGGTGGGCGTGGTGCTGGTGGCCGAAGGCTTCGACCACAAGGTGCCCAAGGGCTACGTGTACTTTGCGATGGCCTTCTCGCTGGCGGTGGAAATGATCAACATCCGCATGCGCAAGAAGACCGCCACCAAGGTCAAGCTGCATCCTCAGCGCATTCCGGGCAGTGATTGATGCACTGGCGCAGCCCGCGCCAGATGGGTGCACGCCAGCAGGCAGCGCCCGCGCCCGGCGCAACACCCGGGTGATCCCGGGGAGTTCTTGCACCGGCGCAGTGCCAAACTGCCGCTGCCCTGGCTGACCTGCCCCGTTCTGGGCCGGTACGGGGTTTGCGAGATTTGCCGATGTCGCGGCCCACACCCACCCTGCTGCTGATCAACCCCAACACCAGTGCCCATGTCACCGAGCTGCTGGCCGGCCATGCGCGCGCGCTGGCACCGGCTGGCGCGGTGCTGCATGCGGTGAGCGCGCCGTTTGGTGCGCCCTACATCGCCAGTGTCGACAGCGCCGCCACCGCCGCCCGCGCCGTGCCAGCCGCCTGGGCCTTGTCTGTGGCCGCGCACGGCCAGCCCGACGCCGTGCTGGTGGCCTGTTTTGGTGACCCGGGCGTCGCCGCGCTGCGCGCCATCACGCAGGTGCCGGTGCTGGGCCTGGCCGAGGTGGCGATGCGCGCCGCCGATGCCCTGGCCCAGGCCCAGTCCGCTGGCGGCGGCCGTTATGCCATCGTCACCGGTGGCGCCGCCTGGGGCCCGATGCTGGAACAACTGGCCGCCGAGCTTGGCCTGGCGCAGCGCCTGGCCGGCGTGGTGACGTTGCAGCGCAGCGGCGCTGAGCTGTTGGCCGACCCCGCCGCCGCCGAAACCTTGCTGCTGGATGCCTGCCACCAGGCGCTGGCGCTGGGCGGTGTGCAGGCCATCGTGATCGGCGGCGCTGCGTTGGCCGACCTGGCCGCGCCGCTGGCGCCGCAATTGCCGGTGCCCTTGATCGACAACGTGCGCGTGGGCCTGCTGGCTGCGTGGCACGCCGCTTGCACGCCCCACCCTGCCCCTTCGATGGAGACCCCATGAACAACACCTTGCGCTTCCCCCTGGCCATGCTGAGCCTGGCCACGCTGCTGGCATCCGGCGCCGCACTGGCGCAAGAAAAAGTGCTGCGCATTGCGATGACCGCAGCCGACATTCCGCGCACGCTGGGCCAGCCCGACCAGGGCTTCGAAGGCAACCGCTTCACCGGCATCCCGCTGTACGACGCGCTGACGCATTGGGACTTGAGCAAGGCCGATGGCCCCAGCGTGCTGGTGCCCGGCCTGGCTGTCAGCTGGGCGGTGGACAGCAAAGACAAGACCAAGTGGGTCTTCAAACTGCGCCCGGGCGTGAAGTTCCACGACGGCAGCGATCTCAACGCCGACTCGGTGGTGTGGAACGTGCGCAAGGTGCTCGACAAGGACGCCGTGCACTTCGACGCCAGCCAGGTCGGTGTCACGGCCAGCCGCATGCCCACGCTGCGCTCAGCCAGCAAGATCGACGAGCTGACGGTGGAACTGACCACCAGCGAGCCCGACGCCTTCCTGCCGCTGAACCTGACCAACCTGTTCATGGCCAGCCCGGCGCATTGGCAGAAGAAGTTCGACGCCGCCGCCGGTGCGGCGCCGGCCGACAAGGCCAAGGCCGCGTGGACCGCATTTGCGGCGGATGCGTCAGGCTCGGGCCCGTTCAAGATGGCGCGCTTCGTGGCCCGTGAGCGTCTGGAGCTGGTGCCCAACAAGACCTACTGGGACCCCAAGCGCACGCCCAAGGTTGACCGCGTGGTGCTGCTGCCGATGCCTGAGGCCAATGCCCGCACAGCGGCCATCATGAGCGGCCAGGTCGATTGGATCGAGGCACCCTCGCCCGACGCGATGGCCGCCATCCAGGGCCGCGGCCACAAGATCTACTTCAACCAGCAGCCGCATGTCTGGCCCTGGCAGCTGAGCTTTGCCGAGGGCTCGCCCTGGCTCGACAAACGTGTGCGCCAGGCCGCCAACCTGTGTGTGGACCGCACCGGCCTGCTGCGCCTGCTGGGCGGCATGATGGGTGTGCCCAAGGGCACGGTGCCGCCCGGCCACCCCTGGTGGGGCAACCCCAAGTTCGACATCAAGTACGACGTCGAAGCCGGCAAGAAGCTGATGGCCGAAGCGGGCCACTCACCGGCCAAGCCGTTGAAGGTGAAGGTGCAGATCAGCGCCAGCGGCTCGGGCCAGATGCAGCCGCTGCCGATGAATGAATTTGTGCAGCAAAGCCTGAAGGCCTGCGGCTTCGATGTGCAGTTCGACGTGATCGAGTGGAACACCCTGTTCACCAACTGGCGTAAGGGCGCCAAAGACCCGTCGGCCAACGGCAGCAACGCGATCAACGTCAGCTATGCGGCGATGGACCCGTTCTTTGCCATGGTGCGCTTCACCAGCACCAAGACCTTCCCGCCCACCAGCAACAACTGGGGCTACTTCGGCAATGCCGAATTCGACAAGCTGATCGCCGATGCGCGCACCAGCTTCGACGACAAGGCGCGTGATGCGGCGCTGGCCAAGCTGCATGCCCGCATCGTTGAAGAAGCGCCGTTCGTGTGGATCGCCCACGACGTGGGGCCGCGTGCGATTGCCGCCAAGGTCAAGGGCGTGGTGCAGCCGCGCAGCTGGTTCATCGACCTGGCCCCGGTGACGGTGGACTGATGCTTGCCGCCTTGGGGCTGAGGCCGGACACGAACAGTCCCTGCGGACTGGTCGTCGCCTGCCGAAGGCTGGCGGCCTCTGGCCGCCAGCGGCCCGGCGCCGGCCGCCCGCTTCGATAAACATGTTCGCCTACCTGCTGCGCCGCATCGGCTACGCCCTGCCCATCATGGCGGGCGTGGCCCTGGTGTGTTTTGCGCTGGTGCACCTGGCGCCGGGCGACCCGCTGGTGTCGATCCTGCCGCCCGATGCGTCGGCCGACCTGGCCGCGCAGCTGCGCACGCTCTATGGCTTCGACCGCAGCTACCCCGAGCAATTTGCGGTGTGGGTGTGGCGCGCGCTGCAGGGTGACCTGGGCACCAGCATCGCCAGCGGCCGGCCGGTCACGGCCGAGGTGTTGACCGCCGTCGGCAACACGCTGCGCCTGGCGGTGCTGGCCACCTTGATCGGTTTCATCCTGGGCAGCCTGTTCGGTTTTGTCGGTGGCTACTTCCAGCGCGCCTGGCCTGACAGGCTGGCGTCGATGCTGGCGGTGCTGGGGGTCAGCGTGCCGCACTACTGGCTGGGCATGGTGATGGTGATCGTGTTCTCGGCCATCCTGGGCTGGCTGCCGGCCACCGGCGGCGGGCCGGGTGACAAAGAGTGGGCCTGGGACTGGAACCACTTGCAGTACATGCTGCTGCCGGCGATCACCATGAGCGTGATCCCGATGGGCATCATCGCCCGCACCGTGCGCGCGCTGGTGGCCGACATCCTGGCGCAAGAGTTCATCGTCGGCCTGCGCGCCAAGGGCCTGACGCACTTCGGCATCTTCGGCCATGTGGTGAAAAACGCCGCGCCCACTGCGCTGGCGGTGATGGGCCTGCAGCTGGGCTATCTGCTCGGTGGCTCGATCCTGATCGAGACCGTGTTCGCCTGGCCCGGCACCGGCTTCTTGCTCAACAGCGCCATCTTCCAGCGTGACTTGCCGCTGCTGCAGGGCACCATCCTCGTGCTGGCGATGTTCTTCGTGGTGCTGAACCTGCTGGTCGATGTGTTGCAGACGCTGCTCGACCCACGCATTGCCAGATCATGAGCCCACCCCCGCAGCGCCTTCGGCGCTCCCCCTCAAGGGGGCAACCCCAGCGGCCCGGCAAAGCCGGTTCCGCGGCGTTTGCTTGCCAAACCTGCGCGCTGAGGGCGTGTCCGCAATGAGCAGCGTCGCCAGCGGCGCGCCCGCCGTCGCCACACTGACCCACGCCCAGCGCTCACCCGGCTACTGGCAAAGCGTGCTCAGCCGCCTGCTGGCCGACAAGCTGGCCATCGGCGCCGGCATCGTGGTGTTGCTGCTGCTGGGCATGGCGCTGTTCGGCCCCTGGCTGGCACCGGCTGACCCGTACCAGTCGTCGATGCTCAGCCGCTTGAAGCCCATCGGCAGCGACGGCTACCCGCTGGGCACCGATGAACTCGGCCGCGACATGCTGAGCCGCTTGATCGTCGGCGCCCGCTTGAGCCTGTTCATGGGCCTGACGCCCGTGCTGCTGGCCTTCGTCATCGGCTCGGCCGTCGGCATCCTGGCGGGCTATGCGGGCGGCTGGGTCAACACCGCGATCATGCGCACCATCGACGTGTTCTACGCCTTCCCGTCGGTGCTGCTGGCGATTGCGCTGTCGGGCGCGCTGGGCGCGGGCATCTTCAATTCGCTGCTGTCGCTGACCATCGTCTTCGTGCCACAGATCGCCCGCGTGGCCGAGGCCGTCACCGCCCAGGCCAAGGGGCGGGATTATGTGGAAGCCGCGCGCGCCTCGGGCGCCAACGCCTTCACCATCGTGCGGGTGCATGTGCTGGGCAATGTGCTGGGGCCGATCTTCGTCTACGCCACCAGCCTGATCGCGGTCAGCCTGATCCTGGCCTCGGGCCTGAGCTTCCTGGGCCTGGGCGTGAAGCCGCCCGAACCCGAGTGGGGCCTGATGCTCAACACCCTGCGCACAGCCATCTATGTGCAGCCCTGGGTGGCGGCCCTGCCCGGGGCGATGATCTTCATCACCTCGATTGCCTTCAACCTGCTGTCTGACGGCCTGCGCAGCGCGATGGACAACAAGGGGTGAACACCACCATGGGCAACAACCCAGCACCGCTGCTCACGGTCAGTGGCCTGAGCAAGCACTTCGCATTGAAGAAGAGTTTCCTCGGCCAGGGTGGCGGTTTGGTGCGCGCGGTCGACGACGTGGCCTTCAGCGTGGTCCAGGGCGAGACGCTGGGCGTGGTGGGCGAATCGGGCTGCGGCAAAAGCACCACCGCGCGCTTGCTGATGCAGCTGAACACGCCCACCGCCGGCAGCGTTCAGTTCGACGGCCGCACCGTGGGCGGGCCAGACCTGAGCCTGAAGGAATTCCACCGCCAGGTGCAGATGGTGTTCCAGGACAGCTATGCCTCGCTGAACCCGCGCCTGACGATCGAGGATTCGATCGCCTTCGGCCCGATGGTGCACGGCGTGGCCAAGCGCGACGCGCTGGGTCGGGCGCATGACCTGCTCAACCGCGTGGGCCTGGCACCGGCACGCTTTGCCGGGCGCTACCCGCATGAGCTGTCGGGCGGCCAGCGCCAGCGCATCAACATCGCCCGCGCACTGGCGCTGCAGCCGCGCCTGGTGATCCTGGATGAAGCGGTGTCGGCGCTCGACAAGAGTGTGGAAGCCCAGGTGCTGAACCTGCTGATGGACCTGAAGGCCGACTTCGGCCTGACCTACATCTTCATCAGCCACGACCTGCAGGTGGTGCGCTACCTGAGCGACCGGGTGATGGTGATGTACCTGGGCCAGGTGGCTGAACTCGGCCCCAGCGAGGCGCTGTTCAGCCACCCGCTGCACCCGTACACCTTGGCCTTGCTCAGCTCGATGCCGGCACTCGACCCGGACAAGCGCACCCAGGAAGCACCGCTGGCCGGTGACCCGCCCAACCCGATCAACCCACCCAGCGGCTGCCGCTTCCATCCACGCTGCGCGCTGGCCGCGCCGCTGTGCAGCCAGCGTGTGCCGCAGGCGGTGGTGGCCGAAGCGGCGCATTCGGTGGCTTGCCTGGTGCATGAGCCCGGCAGCGGCCACCCGATGGCCGCGCCACTGGCCAAAGCGGCGTGAGCGCCCAATGTCCAACATGAGCGACACCCCGGTGATCGACATCCGTGACCTGCAGGTCACGTTCACTGGCGGCACATCGAAAGGTCGGCCGGTGCAAGCGGTCAGCGGTGTCAGCCTCGCTGTGCAGCGGGGTGAGGTGCTGGCGCTGATCGGTGAATCGGGCTCGGGCAAGAGCGTGACGCTGCGCACCCTGCTGCGCCTGCACAACGAGCGCCGCAGCCGCATTGCCGGCAGCGTCACCGTGGCCGGCCATGACGTGCTGGCACTCGGCCCACGCGCATTGGCCGACTACCGCGGCAAGGTCTGCGCGATGATCTTCCAGGAGCCGCTGCTGGCGCTGGACCCGGTCTACCCGCTGGGCGCGCAGATCGCCGAGGCCATCCGCCGCCATGAGCCCGTCAGCGCAGCCGAGGCGCGGCAACGTGCGCTGGCGCTGTTTGAGCGGGTGCGCATCCCCAGCCCCGAGCGCCGGCTGGCGGCCTATCCGCATGAGATGAGCGGCGGCATGCGCCAGCGCGCGATGATCGCGCTGGCCCTGGCCTGCCGGCCCCAGGTGCTGCTGGCCGACGAGCCCACCACCGCGCTGGACGCGACGGTGCAGATCCAGGTGCTGCTGCTGCTGCGCGAGTTGCAGCGTGAGCTGGGCCTGTCGGTGATCTTCGTCACCCACGACATCGGCGCGGCGGTGGAAGTGGCCGACCGCATTGCGGTGATGTACGCCGGGCGCATCGTCGAAGAAGGCACGGCGCGGCAATTGATCCGCACGCCGCGCCATCCGTACACCCAGGCGCTGCTGCGAAGCCGCGCGCACGGTGCGCTGAGCAAGGGCGGGCGTCTCGCCACCATCGGCGGCAGCCCACCCGACCTGGCCAACCTGCCCAGCGGCTGCGCCTTTGCCGAGCGCTGCAGCATGGCGCAGGACGCCTGCCGCAGCACGCAGCCGCCGCCGGTGCTGCTGGCACCCGGCCACCAGGCGCGCTGCTTGCGCACCGATGCCACTGCCGCCACAGCCGCCGCTGCGGCCGGCTGATCAAGGCGCCGCAGCGCGTTTGATTCAAGGCGCCGCTGCGCGGCGGTGCACCACCGGGTCGGCATCGACGAACGGCTGGATGCCCAGCGCCAGATGCACCTGGCGCGGTGACAGCCAATGGCCTTGGGTGATCACCAGCGCCACGCGGCGGATGTCGTCGATGCGCTCGGTCGGTTCACCGTCGACCAGGATCAGGTCAGCGCGCCGCCCGGGCGTGATGGCACCGCGGTCGGCCTCGGTGCCGGTGTAGCGCGCGCCGTTGCGGGTGGCCACCTGCAGCGCCTGCGCCGGCGTCAGCCCGGCCTGCACATAACCGATCAGCTCACTGTGCAGCACCAGGCCCGGCAGGTTGTCGGTGCCGGCCACCAGCGGCACACCGGCCTGGTGCAGCCGGCCGGTGAATTCACGCATCTTGGCCACCGCCGCGCGGTAACGCTCTGCGGTGGTGTCATCGGGGATCTTCATCTGCCCCAAACGCGCGCTGCGCTGCACATCGGGCGGCAAGTGGTGCAACACGGCGGC